>JAYVEP010000072.1:0-5559 GCA_043749225.1 Acidobacteriaceae bacterium | reverse complement strand
CAATCTCGTCGGTGGCCAGAACGTGCATTTAGCGTGCCATTCGGGTGTGCGTGATAACAGGGGAGTTAGCCTTCCCTTCCACGACGACCCTATCATCGTGCCTAAAGAAAGTCAACGAACCGCCGGTGATTTTGCCTCGTTCGGCATCAAAAATGCTCGGCGGTCCGCCCGTCAGGGTGAATTTATCCTCGGAAACCTCGTAAACCAATGATTCTCCAGTCGCTTTGCGGGTTTGCTGCTGGATCACGACATTGCCGCTGGCAACCGCTCTTTCGAGGCGGCTTGGTGTGCCAACTGCCTGATTCGATGAGGCTTGAGTCGATACGGCTGGCCCGGATTTCGCCAGCGTCACATCCAGCTCGCGGCTGGTGATGGTTGCGTCGGAGCCTTGCATGGTCACTCCGCCCTCGAATTGAATGCGCCGGTCGGCGTCGACATAGGTCAGGCGGGTGGAGGTGATGGTGACGAGAGTGGTTTTGTGGTCCGCGCCGGTCTGAACCAGGACGGTGGTCACCGACTGGGATGGCCTGCTAAGAGCTTGGGAGGTGTCGCCAGTCGATTGTTTGGCCCCTGACGTGCTCACAGCCCCAGCTCCGCCCTCAGCGAGCATGGCGCGGTGCTCACGATCAAAGGTGATCGTGGCCGCCGAAACAATATTAGGCCCCTGCCAGAGTCGCGCCGTGCCAGAGTAAAACGCTGTACCGGATTCACGTTTCGCCGTCATGCGCGCCGCCGTAACGTGGATCGGATCGGAGGACGCCAGCAACGCGCCCCCCGGTTGCGGCTTGAGTTCGCTGTAGGTGCTCTTGACGTTCCCATCCGCCACGGCTTCGCCGGATTCGCGATTCAGACGCAAGGTTTGTGCTGTTGTTGTCAGCCCCTGTCCAGTTACGCGAGGAGAGCCGGTGAGAACGATCATCTTGTCGGCCAGCGTAAAGCGAGCTTGGGCAGCGAAGGCTTGGCGGTCGCTGTCGCGGTAGTGGACGTCGCCTTGCTGCAGGATGCTGTCGATGCCTCCCTGGGGCTTGAAGGCAACGTCCAAGGTCGAGCTGGAACTAACGCGGTCAGTCTGGCCCGGAGTGATGGTCGTGATGGTGGCCTGCGGCGCGCCATGCAGAGTTTGCATACGATTCTTCGCGTCAAACTGCGCGATGAACTGTCCGGCGTTGACACGAGTGACCTGTCCGGCTTGGCCGTTGGGTGGGGAGAGGGTAATCTGTCCCGCGCCCAGCGTTTCCGCGCGAGAGAGATGGCGACCACCTTCGGCGAAGAAGTCCATGGCGTCGGCGGCAATCTCGACTTGCTGTGCGGCCGAGGTTGTCTTCACTCCGGCTGGGTCTGCGGCTGGCGTTGAGGGTTTCTGGATCAGCCTGACGCCATCTTGGGCGTGGGCCTTCGTGAGCAAGGTGTTTCCGGCGAAGTCAAAGACAATTCTTCCCGCCGTGCCTTCGGTGTTCTGACCGCCAGTGGTGGTGACGACCACGTTGCCAGAGACAATGGCTTGCCGTAACTGGTCATTCTTGCCAGCGAGAAACAGTTCCGCGCGTTCCGAATTCAGCTCGAGACTTGTAGCGCCGCGCGCCTGCACGTGAACCTTGCCCTCGCCCAGAATGCGCTCGATGGTGTTGTCGCCGCTGAGGAATAACGTCACGTTCTGGGCGTCGATTTGCTGTGCGGCATGAACCAGATGCGTGTGGTCTAGATAAACGCGAAGCGGCTCTTTCGTGATGCGTCCATGGCTCGCTGTAAGGTCGGCGGCGCTGGGGCCGGTGGTCGTGATGCGGATATCGCGTTCCAACACCAGCACGCCGGATTTCGAATCGTAGGTAGCGCCGTTGGCTCCGCCACTGGCGGTGGCCATGCTGAACTCAACTTTGTCGTGGGTGTAGGCATTGCCTGTTTTTTGATTGAAGACTAAGCCGCTGGTCCGGATGTGCAGGGGGTCTTTCAGATCTTCAGGAGGCGCTTGATCGGCGTGCAGCAGGCCTTTGGGGTTCGCGACGAGGTCGATGGTAACGGGGCCGCGCGCGGAAATGTTGCCGGAGTCTTTGTCGTATTCGAAATCTGCGCCGGAGATTTGGTCGTAGCGGCTGGCGTCTTTGCCATACACCGTTACGGTGACGTTGTGGAGTTGGGCTCGACCTCCCTTGTATTCAAAAAGCTTGCTGCCGTGGATGCTGAAGAGGGTGCGTCCGCCTTCGGATTTTGAGATGGTGAAATCCTCGGCAGTTTCTTTGACTTCAACGCCAAGTTTTTCCAGTTTGGCCGGGAGCATTCGAATCGCGATGGTGACCCGCCAGCGCGCGTAGGCGTAGAAACCTCCTACCGTTGCTATCGCAAGCACGGCGGCGAAGGCGATCCAACGGCGTAGACGAGGGACAGCGAAGGCCATTGGGGATAGTCTAGCGGAAAGGGAAGAGCGGCCGTCGGCTGTCGGCTGTCGGCTATCGGCAACACGCGAACTTGCCCAAAACATCAATTATCACGCTGAGCGAAGCGAAACATCCCTATTTGTTGCGAGAGCGTTCGTAGCGAAAGGGATTCTTCGCTGCGCTCAGAATGACAATCGTTTGGGTGGGGAGATTTTGTTTCATCCCACCTTACTTCGCAAAGAACGCGCAGGAAGGCGGGGCACCCTCGGGTTTTAGTAACGGAACGTTCTCTGCGGCAGGTGGGAATTTCTAGAGCGTGTTTCATAAATACCTTCAGCACCGTTAAGTCGTACCTCAGGGGCTAAAGCCCTTGTTCTATGTGGGTCTAGCGGCACGACTGAAGTCGTGCCCTTCCCGCAGAGCATTTATGAAACACGCTCTAAGAAATTTGTCATCCCGAACAGCCTTATCGTGAGGGATCTGCTTTTGCGTTCCCTTCCAGTTAAGAGAAATAGCAGATTCCTCACGATGGAGCCGTTTCGGAATGACAAACTTATAGGGCGTTTTCAACTACTTCAGCTTTCCTAGAACTTTTCGTCCACATTCACATCCAGCACCATGCGTTCGAGTTCGGCGTTGGCTTGATTGCGTTGCGCTTGCAGGTCGGCGATTTCTTTTCGGAGAGCTGCTAGGCGGTCTTCCTGGCTGTCGAGCTGGTGCGTGTAGCGCATGACGAGAGCTTTCTCTTCGGCGCTGCCTTTGAGAGCTTTCATGTTTTCGCGCAGGCGGGCCTGGTCGGTGTTGATCTGGTTGGTTTCCTGGTTGCGTTCGTTGATTTGGCGGTCGAGGTCACGAACTTTTTCTTTTTGCGCGAGAACTTTGTCGAAGACCTGCTTCATGGCGGGCGTCATACGCTTCTGCTCAACCAGCAATGCGACCGTCTTGTCGTCGAGGTTGGTAAGCTGCAGGATCGTGTCATCGGGGTGAGATTCTTCGACCGTGAGTTCCGCGGTCTTGCCCGGTTCCACGCTCACGCGGAAGCGATAAAACGACTCGGTCGACTCTTCCGATTTGGGGGTCGCGCCGGTGAGTTTCCAGTCTTCCTGCGTAGGGTGTTCGATTACGACGACCCGGGGAGTTGTGTCGGCGTTTCGGATTGTGTATTTCTTGGTTTCGCGCTGCTCCTTGGTCATGGTCATCACGCCCTTGGCAATTTCGACGTGGCTGAAGGATTTTTCGTCGGAGTCTCCTTCGACCTTGACGTGAACGGCGGGATCGCCCGCGTAGGAAAGCAGACGGCGCTCGTTGGGATGCAGCACTTCGATCAAGCCTTCCCCCGCGAAAGTTTCGTCTTCGATGATGTTGAAACTGCCCGAATCGAGAGTTTGGCCGCTGGTGTTCTTAACCCAGAGAGCGTGAAGCGGGACAGAATCGGCGTTCCAGAGCGTGACTTTTTCAACATCCAGATGCGCTTGGACGATAGGCACGAGTGCAGACTGGTTCTTGCCAATTGTGATGGTCTGCTTTAGGTCGTACTCGTAAAAGTCTCCGGTGGACTTACCTTCGGCCTCGCTGGCTTGGCGATTCGCAAGCGAAGAGACGGATGCTGTCTCGGTATTGAGGCTCGGAGCCGACGAAGTTACCTCAACGCTTGTCGTTGCGGCACCAACTTGAAGCATCGCGTGGATTTCATTTGTACGACCGACGCCCAGATAAAAATTGCTGAGTTCGTAGCGTTGGAAACCGGGCGAGGTAACCAGAATCGATGAGTTCCCGGCCTGAATGTTGGTGAATCGATATTGACCGTTGCGATCCGTGATCGCGACCTGCGACACCCCTGTTTCTTCGTTGTGAACGCTGACGCGGGCGCCCTGGACGACCGCTCCCGAGGAGTCTTTCACGGTGCCTTCCAGCGCGGTGGTAGCTACGCCGGCTCCAACTCTGTACACGCCGTTGCCGTATCCTACGCCACCTCCGGAACCACTTCCGATACCGCCTCCTGACCCTGTTCCACTTTTCGTTATGATCTCTGTGTTCCCGTTTTCCTGCGTCGCCTCATGCGATTGCGGCGTCAGCATCACGGATTGCGGCAGCGCGATCTCCGGACGGCGGGTGTACTGTGGCTGGGAAATGTTTTGCACGAAACTCTGCGGCGCGCCTGCTACCAGCGAGAGATGCACGTCCTTCCAGTCTTCGCCAATGGTGTTGTCGATGATGGCCCAGCCTTGCAGCAGCGGCTTGCCGGGATATTTTTCCGAAAGAATGATGCGGTAGGTGCTCTTCCAGATGGGCACCTCGCTGATGTAGCTGACGAAGACGTTGCGGTCGCCGTCGCCGGTGGCGGTGATGGTCATGCGGCGGAGATCGCGGGCGCGCGAGGAGCCGACGAGGTCGAGGTAGCGTCCGACTTCTCCGGTGAGTTCGTGATCGGCGAGATGCACGGAAACGGCGGGGCTGAGGACGAAACTGCGCATTTCGCCGGAGTCGGTAACGATGGCGAATTCGGTGGTTTCGTAGAGGTCTTCCCCTTTGGCGTTTTGATGTTTCACTTTCTCAACACTGAGAAGTTTGCCGCTGGCTGTGGCTGTTCCACTTTTGACATCGACGCGTGCGCCTCGGAGAGCCTTAAGGAAAGCATCGCGATCTACATCTTCTCCGAAGGGCAGGCGCAGGCCTTTGAGGCGCTCGCTGAGCGGCGCGATGGAGTTGTAGCGGACGGAGGAAATGCGGCCCTCGCCGAGATCGACAACCGTGAGCGACTTGAGCACATCGTTGAGTTGCGCGGTGGTGAAGTCAATGTTGAGTTCCTGCGTGCCGTGAACGTGGGTGGAGTGTTCGAAATATCCGACGCCATTTTTGTAGAGGACGACGCGTTTAACGGGCAGGCGGCCGAGGTCGGACTGGGCGTGAGCTTCTGTTTGAACGGCGAGCGTGAGTGCGAGAGTTAGCAAGATCGTAACGAGTGGGCGGGGCATGGAGTTCCTCCTGGGCGCTTGGATGCGGGATTCGATCTTAAATGGAACGGGGTTCGTGGGAAATATTGCGGGATTTGGTGATTTACAAGTTTTTGCATCTGGACAGTCAAGAGCTCAGCGGAGCAAGCTCCGCTGCCACACGAACGCTAGTGTTTACTGACACCGGTGGGTTTCTCTTGGTTCCCATCCCAGCGCGCGACCGCTCCTTTGGG
>JAYVEP010000071.1:0-38057 GCA_043749225.1 Acidobacteriaceae bacterium | reverse complement strand
CGAAACCGCCGATCTAAGCGGTCTAACCGTAAGAAAACAAAGGCTTCGCGCAGCCGCGCTATCACAGATGTGCGCGCCCTCGCTTTGCTCTCCGACCTACGACGTAGGAGTGGTTCATACAGCGAACTGTTGCGGAAGCACCACCTTCAGAGCCGCACAGCCCGCAAGTACTTGGGTCGCGATCTGATCGGTGGAACCCGTGGTAAGCGCGTACGGGCGAGCAAGTCGGATCGCCGAGTACGAGAAGTCCTCTTCCCGACTTCTGACGGCGACGTCCTGAGACGCATCCGAAATTCGCGGGATACGACCAAGCTTTCCGAATACTTCCACGACCGCGACATGCTCCTGCGCGGTAAGCTTCGCCCTCACAACTTTGAGGTCAAATGGCGGGGCATGCAGATCGCTGATCGGGAAGTTCTTGCAGATACGAATGCAATCTTTCAGATGCAGGACGCTGACGTATTGAAAGTAGACAACCTATATGGCAGCACGGGTGGAGAACGTTGATCGGACTCGCCGCCAAGTCGGTTCTTCGGCGGACCCGCCAGCAAACGCGTCCGCCGCGAAAGGTCTGCCCTTACTGTTTTGAGGCCGACCATATTGGCGGGCGCAACCATATCCCTCACCTGACTATCAAGGCGTGCGAGCTACATCACGCTCTGTTGACAGAAGAACGACTGGCCGCCGGTGCGGAGATGCAGAAGCAGCCCAACACGATCAAATCCATCGAAATGGCCCTGCGTGCGCTCGCAGTTACGGGACGCGCCATGGAGGTCGCTATAGGCAGGCTCTGTGATGGAGTGGAATGTTGTGCCGAGAAGCTGAGAGTCCTTATGAAAAACGGCCAGTAGGGGATTGGAGTCAACATGGCCGACAGGCTGGATCTCCATTTTCGCGCTCACACGGTTCCCGTTGATGCACAAGACGAAACCCGGGCGAAAGGCGAGGCACACTGTCCGAAGGAGGTGCTTCTCTTTCACTGTGCGACCACTGCCGATGAGCGGCGCGACCTAGTCGTCGGTGCTTACGTGTGCGCCGAGTTCAAAGACGGCGAGTTTGTCGCCAAGGAAATCGGGTTGTTCCATCGAGACGGCCATCCTGACGAAGTGCGCGTATTGGAGCGTTTCATAAGAGGGAGTGCTTATGAGCTTGGCACCATCGACCAGTTTCGCCGGAAAGTCTTCCTCAAGTACGTGAAGGCTGGAGCGCTGATTGCCGCCTATGATGCGCCGTTTCAAATCAGCCGACTCGCGGTCAAATGGAATGGATCGACGCGGCGACGGCGAGCGTTTTCCTTCTACTTCCGACTATTTCTGGACAAGAAAACGGGCAAGCTGCGCCCCAGCCGCTTCGAGCCTGGCATTACGATTGAGAGCCTGGACGCCACCAAGGCAATCTACCGCCTGATCAAATATAAGTTCGACGAAATGGACGCGGAGCGCGAACAGGAGGAAAAGGGACAACACGTCCACGTTCTTGATCTGAAGACCCTGACGGCAACCTTGACCGGGGAGGTCTACTCCTTGTCATCCGCTGCCAAAATTTTCGGACTGCCTGCTAGCAAAAGCCGCAGGTCTCGCGCCCGCGTGACCAAAGCAACCATAGAGTCGCTGCTCCGTGATGTGAGCGGTGAGCTGGAGCTACTGAACCACCACAAGCGAGAAGTCGAACGCCACGCAGTTGGCCTGTTACCCGAACGCTGCTACTCCCCGGCCACCTTGACGAAGGCCTATAACGCTGAAATGGGTATAGAACCGCCGAAACAAAAGTTCGGCATCCCTGATCACATCAACGGAATAGCGATGCAAGCGTTTTTTGCTGGGCGCGCCGAATGCTTGATTCGCCGAACATCCGTCCCGATCACCTATGTCGATTTCCATGCACAGTTTCCGGCTGTGAGTAGCTTGTTGAAGAGCCAGGAGATGTTGTGCGCCCAGAGGCTGGAGTTTGTAGACTTCACCACAGAGGCGCGAGAAATGGTGGGACGAGCCACTCTCAACGAATGTTTTCGTCCAGACCTTTGGCGGCAGCTTCGCTGGTTCGCGCTCGTCGAGCCCAATGACGATGTGCTCCCTATGCGCGCAAAATTCGGCAAGCGCGAGGATTCAGACCCGACGTTGGGATGGGATTTTCTTACCTCGAAGCAACCCATTTGGGTCACGGGGCCAGACGTAATTGCAGCCAAGCTGATCACTGGTAAGCCTCTCAAGATATTGAGCGCCATACAGGTCATCCCGCACGGGATACAGCCGGGCCTAAAACCGGCGAAGCTTTATGGCCAGTTGAACATCGATCCGCTTCGAGACGACTTGGCGGTGAAGCTGGTCGAATTGCGGTCGATATTGAAAGACAAGAGCCCCGAGTTGGCGGGTGGATTGAAAGTAGCGGCGAACAGCGCGGCTTTCGGCCTGCTTTGCCAGGTGAACGTCAAGGATTTAGACCCGCCCTCCCCGTTACAGGTCTCTTCCGGAGCGGAAAACTACTGCACTCCTGCAACGAAGGTTTGGGAGCAACCAGCCGATTTCTATTGCCCGGTGATCGCTTCTCTTGTGACGGGCGGGTCGCATTTGTTGTGCGCTATGTTGGAGCGCTCGGTGCGAGACGCTGGCGGCCACATCGCGGCGATGGACACAGACAGCGCAATGATTGTTTCGACGGAAGTGGGTGGTTTAGTCCCGTGCGCAGGCGGTCCATATACCTCCGACGACTACCAATTGCCGAGTGGGAACGCCGCCATCCGTGCGCTTTCTTATGCTGAAGTAGATCGCATCCGCGAGCGGTTCGAACCCCTAAACCCGTGGAGTGGAGTTCCGTTCCTAAAGTTGGAGAAGGAAAACTTCGGCGCAGATGGCGAGCGCCGCCAGCTCTTCGCGTATTGTATCTCTGCGAAGTTGTACAGCCTGTTTAACATCGACGATGACCGTCTGCTGGTCCGGAAACCGTCCGGCCACGGCCTTGGGTTCCTGCAGGCTCCGTACACTGTCGACGACTGGAAGAAGAAGACAGGGCGGAAATGGACCGAAAACCTGCCGCCTTGGATCTTCGAAGCGTGGCATTTTATCGTGGCGCGAGAACTCGGGCTTCCCCATGAGCCTCCTCGCTGGTTGAAACAGCCTGCGGCTATGGCGGTGCCTCTCACTACGCCTCAAGTACTTGGGCGGCTAGGGCATTTCAAGAACGAACTCCGTCCGTTCACCGTTGTGACCATTCCATTTCCAAGGAAGGAGGGGCGTCTTTTATGGAAGGGGTACTTCGTGATGCCTTTCACGGAAAGCCTCGATGATCTGCACGGGCGACCGATGGTGAATGTGGTCAGCGGCGAAACATTCTTCATTCACGACGCGAATGCATCCACGCGCCCGAAATCGCATGGTTGGCTTTCACTACGAACGATGGAAGACGAGATCAATCGCATCCTCGCCCGAGCCGAGTCGAAGTTCTGCACTCCCAACGGCAGTACATGCACGAGCCAAACGATCGGCCTCCTGGTGCGAAGACATATAGTGGCGGGTGAGTTCCACTACATCGGTAAAGAGGCGTCTACCCGTTGGGCAGGTGGTCCCGATTTGTCGATGATGGACGAAGCGGCAGAACTGGACCCCACTCATGACACCTTCCGGGAATACGAAAGAATCGTTGACCCTAAATATCTCGACGAGATCCGGGTTCAAGCGAAGCATTTTTCGACCAAGCGTTTGTCTCGCAACTCCGGACTTTCAGAGGACACGATACGAAGGTTCAAAAACGGCAAAGACAATATCAGGCCACGTTCACTGAGGAAACTGACGAAGGCTATCCACAACCTGCAAAACAAAACATGAAGAAATAAGGGAGGACTCTTCGAAAACAGGTGGCCAATGGTCAATGGGTTCGCTTCGAAAACTGACAAAGGCGATGCGCCATTTGCAGAACAAACTTTGTGGAGGATTGAAGATTAACTACTCGCGCGGGCTGGAGCGCGAGGTCTCTTTGTCTCCGAGGAGCTTTCGGAATTCCGTCTCCAAGGCGACCTCCGCTTTGTAAATGGCTTTCTGGAAAGCATCGAACTCGATTCGAGGGGCCGTCATGTCGCGTCTGGACTCGTGCGCCCGATTGGTGAAGTTTGCTTGGGCTGCTCTCCAAAATTCACCTAACAGGTCATCGATGTCAGCAGGAATGTAGATTTTGTTTACTGCCACGAATCGACTCAGCGCTCCACTTTCCAGATTTGCTTTCTCGGATACCTCGCTCTTGTGGACGGCTGCCCTTTGGGTATTTTCCAAATCACTGGGAGTATCTGGCTCCCCCATTGGTTTAAAAGTTGTAGGCCCGAAAAACCTTTCGCCCGGAAAAAACTCACCACAAAGTAACCCTCTATCCTCATAAGCATACTGATGCGCCAACATAGAGATTTCCACCAGTCGTCCGTACAACTCGGCTATGACCTCGGCGCGTTTCTCATGAAGCTTCGAAAACCGAACCTCATGCTCCAATGCTCTCATTTGGAGCGCGATCTTCAGGCGCTCGATTTCTGCGTCAGCACTCGCTTTCAATTGCGATTTGAAGCCTTCGGCATCGAGCAAAAGTCGCTGGGCGAGCGCCGCCCTCATTAAGTAGGCAGCTGCACCCAGAAGGACGGCACCGCCACCGATGGTTGTGAAGACAGTGACGATTACATCTTGCCAATTGACGGTCATTAGTTCTGTGACCTTCGCTACTTCCGCTTCTCTGTAGCCCGAAAGATACTACCAGACTGCATGACTGGCGTAAGCAGGCGATTTCACGTTTTGACCGCTGGTCAATGAGCGCTATCGCGATGTTACGCCAACTATGCCCTCGCCAGCAGCACTTCGGGCCGGGATTTCGCGCCAAAGTACTGGTGAGCTTCGCTTGCGTTGGATCGGTAAACGCGGTCTACTGCTGCCATGGAAACTCCAGGCCGCGCCTCCCTAATTAGAGCCGCTCGCAACATCGCCATCATCGTGCCATTTGTAACATGTGCCATTTTAGGGCTCCAGGCGCAGGATGCGAATTACCCTCCCCGCAAACCTTCGCCGCCAAAAATTGAGCCGCAGGTTGTTCTCCTCCCTGAATCAGTGGTTCAGACACAATGGACGCACACATTAAATCTGGTCAACGCTTCGCAGGATATCGGCCTCCTCAATCCTGGACAGTGCATTCGGGTGGGCATCTATTCCACCGGGGACGACCGGGACGACTACTTGGAAAAAACCAAATTGTCCTTCCGGGTCCAGTTCTCGGGCCGAAGCGACGCGTATCCCTTGGCGTCTCTCTCAAAAGTCAAGCGGATCAAGCCTGAAGGTGGAGACTTTGTCGCTGCCGCTTTGGGCGCGGCGGGCGTAAAGCAGCCGGAGACCACAAAGACGATGGCCAGTCTGGGCGTGTCGGCTGACCACTGGTGTGTCCCTATTGACGCTGGTAGCGGAGCGGCGATTGTGGAGGCGGAGGTCCAGTCCCCTAGCGGCCATCAGACTTTGAGTTCCTCAACAGTTCAGGTCGAAAGCTACGATACGGGCAGTAAGAAGGATTTCAAAGACAGTCGAGAGCTGGGTAACTTCGCACAGACCTACTATCGGCGACCAAACCCCGCCCGACTGCTTCCTGCGTTGCAGTTCATGCTTGCGGATCAAACTGAGCGGCCGCGCAAAGGGCAGGTCGAGATCCTGACCGCTTTCTTGAGTGCTGCACTCAATGCGGATCCTGTTGCAGCGAAAGACTTTCAAATGCGAGTTTCCGTCCAGCCTCAATTGACCCGTGCCATGGGCCTGTTGGTTCTGCGCTCTGCCGGATACGATATCGGTGGTGTACTCAACGGCTTGAGCACAGAGGAGCAGCAGAAGTTTGCCAGCCTTCCTCAATTGCAAGATCCTTTCGATCTCACTCCGACGCAAGATCTTTTTCAGCATCTTGACATGATGTGGGCTGTTTTCGGTGCGACCGGCCAGTTCAAACCGATACAGACCGTGGCCAGCGCGCTTAATTGGAGGAGCGACTACGAAGACTTTGACAAACTACGTAAAACTCCAAACCATCCCTCAACACTCACGCCATCGATCGTCCGTGGGGTTACCTACACTGCAGCTGGCTGGTCTTTACGTTCGTTTCAAAAGAGCGACCCACTTGTGGCTGACTACATAGACTACCTGCTCGCTTCGCCGGATACGCCCGGACCTGTCAAATCGGAACTTGGCAAACTCTGGAGCAATCCCGCATTTGAGCGGGCAGGCGGGAATTAACGTCGCGAAAGTCTACGAAGGAGTTTTTCGAGTCGCTACTCAACGAATGGTTCTAGAAACCATTGGCGTAACCAGGCGATAACGCGTTTCGACCACTGGTCATTGAGCGCTACGGCGATGTTACGCCAACTGAGAATCCTAGCCACCTTGCACCACCATTCCCATCGCTGGTACGCTTGCACCCATGAACGCTAGGTCACTCATTCTGTTTGTGTTCGTAGTAGCCCTACTTGTGCTAGCGACGTTGCGTGTATCCAGGACTCCTCGGGCGGTTAGTGCTGCCGAAGAACAAGCCGTGATTGCGACAATCAAACTCAACTCGGGAGACATGGGCAGCGCCGAGGAGCGGCAAGGCATTACCGCGCTGGAAGACCAGCTGTCTGAAGCAATCAAGCGGTCCTCTACGGGCGAGTTTGACGGTGATGAGTTTGGAGGCGGAGTGTGCACCCTCTACATGTACGGTTCTAGTGCGGAGCGATTGTTCGCGGCGGTATCGCCGGTTTTGAAGAAGTTCCGTGCTCCGAAGGGTTCTTATGTCGTAAAGCGCTATGGGAAGCCCGGAGCGAGACAAGACCGCATCGCGTTAAGCGATGAGTAGCGCCCCTCTTTACACCAACTATGGGTTGTCGATGAGTGGAATGGCGATATCACGACAACTACCAGAGGATCACACTTCTTTGGGCGGATGGTCGACAGTGCCGAACTCCTCGCGGATATCTTCGAAGAGTCCAAGCCCACCTTCGGCGGCAAAGAAGTCAATGTACTCGTCATGACTGAAGAATGCGTTTAGGTAGTCCGCCTGAGTCAAGATGTACCCGCCCCAGCCGTTCAACATAGCAATTTGCAGAAACGATGTTAAGTCTTCCGATTCGTGGCCGAGAAACAGATGGCCGGGTGCTTCATGAAGCAGACGAAGATCACCGTAACTTTGCCGGAGTTTGTAATACAGATGCCAGTTCTCGCTGCTTCCCCAGATACCCCACTCCGTAATCCATACCAACGCCGGACTGCGGTACATCAACGAGCTTCCTATCCAATGCGCGAGATAAAAAATGCGGCCTGCCGTAGTCGGATAGTGAACGTGCAGTCTATGGATTTCAGGGATCGCGTCGGGTTTTACACGGCTTAGCCCCGCAAGCCATTCCTCGCATTCGTCTTTAGTGTAAAAGCGCATCGCGACTTGATTCTATCAGCGGGATGGGCATCAATTGACGCAATCAGGCGATTACGCGTTTTGATCGCTGGTCATTGAGCGCTACGGCGATTCTTCATCAACTATGCCTGTTCGCTACGCGTTCAGGAGCGACTCATCGAACCAGACATCGATGTGTTCCTCCGCCAACAAGAAACGGCTTCCCGGTGGAAGCCCCAAGAACCTGACAACTTCTGGAAGTCTTTGCATGAGATGCGACGCGTGCAGTGGCTGGAAGAAATCCTTATCAGAGGAGTATTCGCCTGCCCATACGTACCATCCATTCGTCTCACCGACAGGTGGATGGCGCAATCCGTGGATCGGAGTCTGACCGAGCGTCTGAAGGGCCACGCCGAGTTTTGAATCCCTTGGACACGGCGTAAATCCGCGCCCATGTTCTCGGCACACAGCTTCCTGGTCCTGCTCGTTCATGCCGGAAGTATCGCACGGAGCGAGCCTGCATTTCCTACTGTCGCTATCAGCGATAGCGCTCAGAACCCTCAATGAACAGCCTCATCCGTCGGTATCGGACGCACGGCACGGAAACCCTGTGACGTTTCTTGAAACTCATCAAAACCGAACGGAGAAAGTTCGGCCATCAGTCTCGCGCTGATCCCAGTGCCAATCACTTCAATTACGGTATATGGTGGATTTGCTGAGTACGTACCGTGATGAAGGTCTATCGTATCTAGCTGGTTGGCAAGGATATCTTCGGACGAACTTCCCTCTCCAAACTTGAACGTGGTAACCCCGTCCAAATGACTGCGATTCGGATTGGAAGCCCAAATCTGCTGTGCGACGTTACGGTTCCCAGGAGTATCCACGATCCACACAGGGCCCGTTTGAGCGAGTTCGACAAGGCGTTCGCCATATTCTCGATCAACCACGACAAAGACCCGATAGGGTTCCGGCATAAGGAAAAGATACATTTCCATTCGACGACTGTCGAGAACAGGCCACTGAGACCCCTCCTCTGAACAAACGGGCGGGGACTTGAAGTGAAGTCACGTCGAATTAAACTTCACTCATCTCAGCGTCAACGTTCTTCTGCAACTTCACTCAACGCGAACTTTCGCGCGCGCCAGCGCGCCCCAGCGCCTCAATAAATTTATTAACACTCGTTCACTTTTCAGGCTTATTCTCATGTTTACTCTTCAGTAACGGGGGCGCGATTTGAGGGTCAGTTTCCCTTATCCCAGCAATGCTGGGAGGGGGTGGAAGGAGAGGACGGCAAAACTGCCACACCTCCCTTTCGGCAAAGACCGGGATCTGGAAGGCAGGGTCCGCTCGCTGACAGGGAACAGGTTGAGACGTATTGTCAGTTCCCGTTATAGCCAAATTCACGAGACAGGAGAACTCTCTTCCAATGAAACTCGCGCGCGCGGATTTGCTCATTCGAATCCTGAAGGTCAGCGATTTCAAGGATTGAATACTGAAAATTATTTGCGTAGTTCTCCCCTTGCTGCTTGAGAATGGCTCTGAGTTCGGTATTGGTACCGTGTCTTGTGTCTGCATAGGCCCGCCAACGTTGCCAAATGCCGCCTTCCCCGCAAGCGCTACCAACGCAACAACGACGATAGTACGAAGTGTCACATTAGACATGGGACTCCCTCCCGGGAAATTTTACTTGCTTTGATGTAAGTTCCAGCACGATGCGGCGGCGAAGAGTACGCGCACATCAACAACAGCGATCCGCAGCCGGACGCTTCGTACGTGGTTCTGTTTTCAAGCCCGGTACTTCGGAGTCCGACACGTATAAGGACAGGGAAGTCCGGTCGGCGGCTTCGGTCATCCCACGTTTATCTGTCGGTCTGTGGCGGGAGATAATCAGGAGCCGAAAGCGTGCAACGCGTGCACTATGCTCGCGCCCTCTGGACATGTCAAGGAAGAATTTCACCGGAAGCGGCGTAGCGTCGCGGGTTCGAAGCCGTCCACCTCGTGCATAAATCTACCCGGTTCGCAGTCGTCGCCGGAACAGCTAGTTGGCTCCTCGATGAGGGTCGCGCTGTAGATCAAGATACCTCCGAACACCGTTACACTAACACTTCACTTGGTACAAAAAATCGGTCTGGTCAAAAATCATTGGCCTTTTCGGACGGCTGAGGAGCCGAAGTATTGTTCGTTCAACGTTACTCCAGTTGTGATGTTATCAATCCAAGCATCCAGGCGCTGTTTGGCATAGATCGCAGCCACGTCGGCTTTGACCGAATCGAACGGGGGCGTCTGGCGGGCACCCATCTTGTAAATGTAGTAGCCGTCCGCGTGCTCCTCAAAAAGCGGCGAAATTTCTCCTGGCTTTAGATCGAAAACGGTCTGATGCGAGCGGCGCAAGTGATTGCGCGCCATCTTGCCGAGGTTGACGGCTGACTCCTCGTTCAGGTTCGCGGTTCCAAGCACTTCCTTCTCGAGGGCCTCGAAATCGGCACCAGCGCGTGCTCGCGCGAGAGTCGACGCGGCTAACGCCTTCATCTCGGGCGCGCTCTCATTCACGGGCTGTTGGACGCTGTTCAGCGGACCACTGAACTTAGTCCAAGGTATGTGAATGCGGAGGAGCTCGGCTTGCTCGAACTTCGCAGGATTGTCTTGGAAGAACTTTTCCAGTTCGCCTGAAGCGAACTCTTCGGACTTTGCCTGTAGATCCTGAATAAGAACTTGGCCCAGCAACTGGAGACGAGATATCGCAAGCTTTCTCCGGAAGACAGGGTTCTTATCCATACCGCGTTTTTCCGCTTCGCGGGCGAGCAAAGTAAATTTCGAGTAGAACGCCGCAAACTGGGATTTCGCAGGGCCTTCGTTGGCGCTGGCGGCTTCCGCCAGCTCCTCAAACTCGGAGCGCGATATCTCAGTTCGGCAAGGCTTGGGGTGAGACGCTGGTTCGCAATAACCCTCAAGACTAAGCACTGGCTCCTTGGCGCTCACTTTTTCTTCTTCCGCTTCCTCTTTGTTGGAAGGAGCGTGCCTGGCAGCATCTGTTTTCGACACCTCCTGCTGCCGCTCCTGGGCACGCGACACGGTTATAGTGAGCCCCAGCACAAACGCGAAGATTGCCCCTAAGAAAAACGACCGATGATGATGCACGCCAATCTCCCCTGGTATTGAAATCAATGCGTTGGAGTAACCCGGTCCTGTGACACTCAAAACGGGCAGAGCCAAGAACTGACTCTGCCCGGAGTTTAACTAGACCGACCTGGGACTACGGTCCGTCCTGAGGATGCACTCCCGCGATACAGGTGCCCCAGTTGGAGTTGGCCTGAACATACATACCGCTGCCATAGACTGCGGGGATTTTCGCGGGATTGGTGCCCGGATCATCCGGAGCTGCCGCAGCGTAGTCACCCCACCGAAATTGACTATAAGGGGCGTTGTTTTGGCAAGCGAAAATGCCAGCGTCGTGGAAGGGATTCAGCCAACTCACGCGGTTCGTAGCATAGAACTGACCCGGCGAAGTATTGAAAGCATTCGACGAAAAGGTCGCAAAGAGCGTCCAATCGTTCTCTGGATCGGGTCCGATCGCTCCCATATAGGCTTCGACGGAAGTACCACCGCCGCAATCGTAGCAGAATTCCTTCTCGATGCCGACGGCGGTCAGGTTTCCGCACAGGACAGTTCCGGTGCAGCCTTGGCCGTTGTCATCCAGATAGGGATGTACTCTCCACCCAAGGACAGCGCTGGTTCCGCCGTTGTTGGTGTCGATATTGGGGTAGAGCACACCTTGGTTGTAGAAAACCTGCGAATCGATCCGGTTATCCAGGGTTTCGATACAAGCGGCGCAGAAAGTACCGTTGTCCGCCGATCCTGGGAACGTGTAGGTTGAGGTTGAGGTGCAGCCCGTAAAAAAGCCACTCAATCGGGACTGAGCCGCTGTATTGCCTGTCCCGGCCCAGACAAGCAAGCCGGATTCACCACCCCCGGCAGCGTTACAAAGGCCGCCGTTGTCGTTGAGAGTGTTGACTATGTACTGGGCTCTGGGATTGTCCGAGACCTCGTAGGAATTGACGGGTTGAAGCGTGTTCTGAATCACGCCGCCTAATGTGAAGTTATTCCAGACCGGGAAGCCGAAGCCCGGAGCCGCGTACACACCCTTCTTGGGAAGGAACAAGCACTCAGCTGTGAAACTACCGTTATTTCCGAAGAGGTTGTCGCAGACCGTGATTACTGAGTTGGTTTTATTGTTGAGGAACGCAGTCTGTCCGAGCGTTGGGTAGTCCGGCAGAGCAGCGCCTCGGTTGAGGTGATGGACGACCCAGAGGAGGGTCGGGTTGGTTGCCGCGGCAATGTCAACAAAACCAGTTCCAGCTGAATCCTGGTAGCTGGTGACTAGGACGAACTTGTTCGCCTGGGCGTCATAGAGCAAACGGGGATCGAAGCAGCCAGCGCGTCCGGAGTTGGGAGCCCGACCCATGAGGGTGCAGAGATCTATGGGGCCGGACACTAGCCCGCCAGCCTTGTTGTATACGGAAATGCACTCGTTGACGGCTTGCACAATGTAGGTCGAGCTTACGGCCAAGCCCATGTCCGAAGGACCCCATGTGGTGCCGTTGCAGCCCTGGGCCTGAGCAAGGAAGTTGCTGAAAGCGCCGGGTGTGCTGGACGGCCCGTCGGTGGGGCGCTTAGGGGCACCCACCAGATGGGCTGCGTCTTGCGGGCGTGTGCCAACATGGTCACGGGAAGCCGCTGCTTTTGCAGCCTCGTACGCTGCGTCGGTGAAATGCGGGTTGCGGGGAACTACTTCCTCCCGGATACCTGCTTGGTCGGTTGGCGAGATATTGGGGAGATTGCTCAAGACGACTTCCGTTGCGGAGCCGGTTTGGGATACCCCTTGTTGCGCATTAGCCTGCGGTCGCGTGTTGCTTGCGATCGCAACGTTTGCATGAACAATGAGGCCCGCCGTTAGGACGGCGAGCAGACTGGACCTGGGAGAGTATTTCATGTGTTTCTCCTAAGCAAGCGCCTACAAACTGTCGCGTGCGGTCTTACCTGCAGTTCGCATGGGCGCGACTACATCTGGGGGAGAGCCAACATAGTGTTCCCAAACTTCAGTCGCGTCAAGAGCTAAATTTTTCCGACGAAAAAAACTGCACACACCGGAACAGCTAAACGTGACTAGGAAAGGGACGCGGAGACAGAAGGTGGAGCGAGGATCCCGCTCCACCGCACGGTTACAACCGTCTTGCGGTTTGTAAATATGGTAAGTGAAAGTGTAGAGGTTCTGAACGCACCATTCGCGGAGTAAGTGATGCTTTGGACGGTACGGCTGCCGTGAGTTACCGAAATGCCTTTGGGACACCGTGCTCATCACGAAGCTACCGTCGCTCGCCGTGGAAACAGTCGTAGTAGAAACCATTGACACTAACGCCCAAACTTGCGAAGGACATCGCCCGTGTTCTGGCCGCGCCTGATATGCGCGACTGGCTAGCGAAGCACAGTGCCGATCGAATGAGTATGACGCAGTCTGAGTTTGAGCACTTTGTCGTGGGCGAGAGTGAAAACGCCGAACGTATCGTCAAAGCCGTCGGGATTAAACCTCAGTAACTGCGATTCCACAAATCGCCTACTGGGGACGACCCCTGCTTTGAAAGGTTAGTCGAATCGACGACGTCGTCGAATTTCAGCTGTTGTTAACAGGCGTGGGTGTTGAAAAAGTCACGTCGATTAGCGGGATGAGATTCAGCAGAAGCATGTTAGAAAAAAGCATTCGCCATGCTCTGTTTGATTCTCATCGCTGGAGACCTGCTGATCATGATGGGGCAACACGACCGCTCGGAAGCGCTGTTCTACTATTTCCGCTTGGAAGATCAGGTTCCTCAAACCCACCTGCTGCGGCTGATTGAAAAGCACGTCAGCTTTGCCTTTGTGCGCGAGCGGTTGAAAGCGAGTTACAGCGATACGGGCCGTCCCTCGATTGATCCCGAACTTCTGCTGCGCATCCTGCTGATTGGCTATTTGTATGGCATCACCAGCGAACGCAAGTTGGTGGAGGAACTGCGCATGCATCTGGCGTGGCGCTGGTTCACCGGTTTGGGCTTCGATCAGGAGATCCGCATCACTCCACGTTCTCGAAAAACCGGCATGGACGGTTTCAGGAATCGAAGCTGTTCGGGGAACTGTTTGAGCAGATCGTGCTGCAGTGTGTGGAAGTGGGATTGGTGCAGGGCAAACACCTGTCGGTCAATGGCAGTTTCGTGGAGGCGAATGCGGCAAAGCAGAGCCTCGTTCCACGGGAGCAGTTAGGGGAAGCGGCGCAAGTGAACCAACCCGTGCGCCAATACTTGGTGGAACTGGAGCAGCAGAACCCAACCGAAGAACCCGTGCATCAGCAAGATCAGGTGTCCACGACCGATCCCGATGCGACCTATACGACGAAGGGTGGAACCCCGGCTCGACTGGGGTACTACGCAACTATCTGGTGGACAACCACGGTTGTGTAATCGTGGGAGTACAAGCGACGGCAGCACGGATGAGTCAGGAGACAGTGGCCGCGCAAGACATGCTCACTCGTTTCGCGCAATGGCAAGGACGAGAGCCAGAATCGGTAGCGGCCGACACGACCTACGGGAACGGGGAGTTCTTGCACTGGTTGGCGGATCGGAGCATCACGACGGTCCAACCCTGCTCACGTCAAGAACATTTCCGAGCAGGATGTTTCGGCTGGAGAAAGTGAGTATCTTCAGTTGGTGGTACTACAGCGTCGTCTTCGAGTTGGACGTATGCGCCTCCACTTTGCTACAAGTTCCAGTGAGTTGGATTGAGAAGAAGTTCATCTTCGAGTGCCAGGGTGTAAGCCGTCTTCATCGAGGCCGGGTTCAGCATCCCCATCGACTCTGCCGCCAAGGCTGCTTGCAGCTCCACGCGGTTGCGTACTCCGACCAAGACGGTGTGGACGGCAGGCACTGTGAGGCAGAAGCGGAGCGCCATGCCAGGGAGCCGCTCCCAGGTCGTCCCAAGGTCTCGGACGGCCCGTTCGCTCGCCTGTTTCACAGGTTCCATGGTCTGCGGCAGCTCTTGTGCCCGCTTGCTCAGGGCACCTTTCAGTAAGGAGGATCGAGCGATAACACCGACTCCGGCCGCTTCCGCCTCCGCGAGAACCTGCCCGCACATGCGCTGGTCGACCAGGTTCAGCGCGATTTGAATGACATCTATTTTTCCGGTGCGCACCGCCGTCAGCGCGGTGTCCGGCCCGTAAACCGACGCTCCAATCCAGCGCAATTTGCCCGCCTCTCGGGCTCGTTCGAGGCAGCCTATTAAATCGCCCTGCTGCAGGACCGAAATAGACGCGTTATGGATCTGTATAACATCGAGCACGTCTTGCCGGAGTGCTCGCAGACTAGCTTCCAGGGAGGCGTTTACAATTCTCAAGATTTCTTGAAACCGGGTTTTCTCGATGTTTTCGGGCACCGAAACCTTAGTAGCGACGATCCGGTCTTTGCAGGCTGGCAGAGCCTGCCCCAGTAATTCTTCGCTACAACCGTAGCTGGGGGCGGTATCAAAAAAATTGATGCCGCCATCGACAGCATCGCGAATGACAACGATGGCTCCGGGCGAATCAAGACGATCTTCGCCCGGCGTAGGAATGCCATAATCCTTTAGCCCAAACGTGGCTGTTCCCAAGCTGAGACGTGACACCCGCAAACCCGTTCTTCCAAGCTCAAGGTATCGCATGGGTCCAAAGTCTGGATGACGACGAAATACTCTGTTTCTGTGAAATTATGTTTTGCCAAGCATGGTCAGCGACATAGGGCCACGATGGTTCCGAACGCTACAAACGCGTCGTCTCTACGAGTCAGCTTCCATCTACTTTCCCTTTTTGTGTTTCAGGCTCCTCACGGATGACATCTCGCCCTTCTCGGCCTCGTGAACTTTTGGTCTCTTGGCATCAGCTCTAACTTCTTGTGCTTCCGGTAAGGCCTGAACATCGAACCCGTGGGCCTCTTCAAATAAAACTTCGTTAAACTCTTCTTCCGTCTTTGGATCATCGCTCGGCGATTTTGTCATTTTGAAAGTCAACTTTCCACTTGCGAGGGCCGGTTTTTGCGCCGACGGAGTCACTGTCCCTGTTGAATCGCACGATATCCGATGTCCCATGAACGCAGCATTAAGCCGAAAAACATAGTGTCGGACGCCCAAAAGAGCGGCAGTTAGACCGAAAATGCCCCGTTGCCGCCAGTCCAACTCCGAATAATTACGAAGCCATTCCTAGGGAAGGGAGATTTTTTAATGGTTCTTTCACACGAAGAGCTTTTGATCCATGCAGGGCCTGAGAGGGAAACAGGTGATGTAGACGATGTGTTCGCTCAATGGGCGAACGAAAACTTCGGTGCCTTCATCCTCGGCCGCAACATGTTCGGTCCAGTGCGCGACCCAAGGTGAGACGGCTCATGGAAGGGGTGGTGGGGTGACAATCCGTCGTACCACGCACCTGGTCGGTGCGAAGAAGGCTGCCGGCAGCAAAGAGGTCAAGACCGAAGGCGTCGCGGCCTCAGTGGGGCAGTATCGAGGAGCTGGCCTGATCGACTCTATCCACATGGCGTCGGTATCCGTCCTTCTCGGTCAAAAGAGAACTGCTCTTCGATGTCTGGACCTTCATGCGTTAAGTCTTTCCATAACCGAACGCAAAGTCTTCGGAATACGCGACCCATCGTGTGCTCGAGAAGTGTAGCGACTGGGCCCAACTCGCTGTTGAGAGTGAAGCATACTTCTTCAACAATAGAATTCAAGTCCTGCCTAAACTGTCAGGAAAAGAAGTGGCTACGCGCACAGCAGGGTTTCAACTTGTTCGATCAGAACTTGAATCGAGGAAGTCTTGTGCAAGGCTACGTCTAAAAAATGGGATGCATCTTCAACCACTGAGGAATGCGCGGAAAGAACTATGAGAGGCACATCAGACCCGAGCCTTTTGATCTGGAAAGAAAACTCGCCGCAGTGGGTGTCCAACAGATCGAGATCTAGGATGACGAGATCCGGGCGCAGGCAATCGACGTAATCGAGGGCTGCCGGTCCGCTGGAAGCGACCGCAACGGCATATCCGCATCCGACAAGAATCAAACGGTAAAGTTTGAGAACGTCGGGATCACCGTTGACGCACAACAACAGTGTAGATTTGTGAGGCGTGAAGTGGCTCATGGGAGCAAATCGTTAAAAAGCCCCCAAGCCTTCCGCGCAGGACTAGAGACTATTACGCGATTCTAGCCAAGACAATCTTAAGGCCAGCTTAATCTGGGTCCGTTAAACTTATTTAAACGGCAGCGGTCACCTGGAGTACAGTTGCGCATATTGATAGTAGAAGACGAGCGGCGGCTCGCCAGAAATATTGCTCGCGGCCTTCAAGAGGCAGCAGGCTTCGCCGTGGACATGGCCCACGACGGCAAAGAAGGCCTATTCATGGCCGAATCGAACCCCTACGATTTAATCTTGCTCGACTTGATGCTCCCCCATATGGACGGGCTCCAAGTGTTGGGTCGCCTACGGAATAGCGGTTCGACCACCCCTGTGCTCGTTCTCACAGCTCGAGAAGAGAAGGATTCTGTAATTGCGTTGCTTAACGCTGGAGCGGATGACTACCTCGTCAAGCCTTTTGACCTAGGCGAGGTCTTAGCTCGCGTCAAAGCGCTCATACGGCGCAGCAAGGGGCATCCGGCGCCAACACTATACATAGGGGATTTGGAAATCAACACCGCGGAACGCACGGTTCGGCTCTCTGGAGAGACCGTCAAGTTGACAGCCATGGAATATCGCGTACTGGAGTATTTGGCGCACAAACCGCGGGCAGTTGTCTCCAAGACGGAGCTGTTGGAGCACCTTTACGACTACAATTGGGAAAAATTTAGCAATGTTATTGAGGTCTACATCTGTGGCCTGAGACGTAAACTGGACAGCGGGGGCAGACCTCCGCTGATTCACACGTTGCGGGGGCAGGGCTATTCTCTACGGGAGTAGTATTTCGAGTTGCGGCGCAAATCCATTACGAACCGGCTGATCGCCACAATCATTATCGCCCAACTGCTGCTAGCGGCTGGACTGGTGGTGACCTCTGTCATTTACACGCATCGCCGCCTCAAAGTCGCCCTAGACACCAGCTTACAAGGCAGGGCCATGAGCTTGGTCGCGCTAATTCGGGATCCAGAAGATAATGGTGCCAAACTCAAGCTGGACCAAACCATGATTCCGAAGTCTCTCGATGTCAAACACCCAGACATCTTCCAGATCGAAACGGATGCCATGGGGATTATCGCGCGCTCCACGAATTGGCCAACTGGTCTAGTTCTAGCAAAGGAGCAAGGACATCCGCCGTTCTTTGAATTTGCGCGATCAAGCGTGCCATATCGCGCCTTCCGGCTGCGCACTCCGATTTTGGATAGCGATGGAGACGGCCCTTACGCTCCTCCCGATGTAACGGTGACCTACGCGGCCCCTATGCTTGAGATTCGTTATCAGGTGCGGCAAACTGCAATGAACATCGCGGTCGCCAGCCTGCTCATGCTACTGGTCACAGGCCTGGGTGCGCTCCGCGCCGTGAATCGGGATATGGCCCCGTTGCGCGAACTGACAGCTCGAGCGGAAAGGGTCTCCATTCACAACTTGAAGTTTCAGTCTCCGTCCGCGATCAACCACACAGAGGAGCTCTTTCCCCTCGGACAGGCAATGGAGACCATGGTGAGCGGTCTGGAACACTCGTTTTCGCAGCAGCGCGAATTTCTGGCAAACGCGGCTCACGAACTGAAGACCCCTGTGGCGGTCCTAAAGTCAACCATCCAATCCCTATTGCAAGTCCCGAGAACCGCTGGAGAGTACAAGATAGGATTAGAACAGTCCTCCGAAGACATCGACCGTCTGGAGAAACTGCTCCATTGGATGCTGCGTTTGGCCCGGGCCGAGCAGTCGGCTGTCGGAGGATTCCAGCGTGATCTAGAACCTATCGACGTCGCCGCGAACTGCCAACAGGCTCTGGACCGGCTGGCTCCTCTCTCTCAATCCCGCAACTTAGCTATAACACTGACGGCCGAAAGCTCGATCATGGTCGCTGCTGACGCTGAAGATCTAGAACAGGTATGGATCAACTTATTGGAAAATGCGATCCGCTACAGTCCGGAGGGCAGTGCGATAGCGGTGACGGTAATGCAAAATGGCACCCGTGAAGCAGTGGTCACCGTCGAAGATCATGGTTGCGGAATGCCCGCTGAAGACCTACCCCGCATCTTCGAGCGCTTCCACCGCGGCGACAACTCGCGAGCCCGGGAAACTGGAGGATTCGGTCTGGGTCTGGCAATTTCCAAAGCGCTCTTGACAGCTTACGGCGGCTCCATCACGGCGAAGAGTGCCATCGGCGCAGGAACGCAAATGATCGTGCGGCTGCCACGCAGCTCCCTCTCCCAGTAATTGCCTTCAAATCTCGGGTCTTTCTCCGTTGGTCTGCGGATCGATTCAGATCTATTGCGGCGGCACGCTAGGATCAACCACCCGAACTCGCTAGAGAGCAGTTTCTCCTGAAAGCTCGCCGTTCCATTTCGCAAATCTCCATGTCAAAAAGGACAGATCCCGGTTCTAGCTCCGACGTTTCTCTCCTCGCCCCTGCTCAGGAGGTATGTACCCTCCTCGCCTTCCTGGCATCGTGAAACTGTCTCGGTTGTTCGCCCTAGCGTCCCCCAGGGCCGGCACGGCGCCGAAAAAAACTGAGGTTAAGGCTTCCTTAAGCATGGGGGTGGCAAGATTGGCATACATGAGGACTTGAGAAAGTCATGGTTGAACCGAGTCCTACTTCCGGCGGTCTCTTTCCTAAACGCCTTGAAGATTCCCAGGGCCCACGACTGGTTGAGACCTTCGGATTTGCGCGCCTGTCTTGCGGCATCTTCCTGCTGAGCGCCGCCATCGTGTCTCTTCTGCCCACCATTGCGAGAAACGACGGTTCCAACTCTGTAGTCGCAATCGGTGCGGGCATCTTAGCAGGCATACTACTGGTCCGAGATACCCGCCGACGGCGACGACGTGCCGTAGTGGTTCTCGATGAAGAAAGGTTGGCTGTCTACCGCAATGGGCGTTTTTCCGCTTCAGTCCCTTTAGACCAAGTTGCGATTGATCAAATTGAGAGACTTTTTGCGCGGATCATGCTAGCTATTTTCTCTGTACTCGTCGCACTCGTGATCTTCATTGTCTCTATAATCGAGCGTTGGGCTACCACCACAGCTTCTTTGCTGTTGGTTTGCGGAATAGGACTGCTGGGTGTCTTCACGGTGAGTTCTCTGGTTTGGACCTGGTTTGGTTGCCACCGCGTGCTGCTGCAGGATAAGAGGGGGCGAGCCAGGCTGCTGCTCATACGCCCAAGCGCGACCAGCAATTTTTTTGTCCGGACCCTTCCCACGCTCAATTTTGCATGCACAGTCCATCGCTGTTATGGTTCGGCAAAACCCTCCGATTAGATCTGCAAAGCCGAACAAAGCACTTGGGGGTGTATGCAAGATAAGAACGGTAGTAGCAAGCGCATTAAATCACCACAAGTCTGAGGTTTTCGGACTCTTTCCGGAGTTGAAGCGGCTTCGTGTGTCGAAATCGGAAATTTATTGCGAGCCTTAAGCTCCCGTTCAGGTGGAGTGGTGCACGCTCTTTCTGGAGGTTTCTCCATGATAGTTTCGCGAGTTATGACAGTCGTTGCAGTTTTGGCTATGATGCCCATTTTTGCAGCATCACAGAACCAGGAAAAGAAGATCAAACGGTCGCAGTTCTCAATGAGTGTAATCGCCTGATCGCAACAGTTATCATGACTAGAGGCCCTTTCATGAAGTGTTATCGGCGAACACTGCGGATCATCCCAGCAAGATCGAGTGACAGAGGAACAATACGATTTATGAACGCTATCCGGTTTGTCCTTGTGGCCACGATCTTGTTTTGCGTCACGCCCAAGCAGTCACAAGCGCGACTCATGGAGGTGCTGACCTACCAAGAAATGCTTGCGAAATCCGACCTCGTGGTGATTGCTACCCCTAAGAGCAAAACAACTGATACCGGGGAACAGGCATTCTTTCCAAACATCGTGCAGCACGACAAGTGACCTCGACTTCCAGCGGAAAAACCTCCTGGAACGCTTTTACTCGTTACTCGGAATCGAAGAATCTGTTTCTGGTGTACCGGTCCAATGCGTTCTTCAATATTGTTCCGAAGCGGGCGTTTGCGGCGGGTGAGGAAGAGAGGTTCCGAACCCTGTTGGAGCGGCACTTGGGCGAGGCTACCACGGCGTATCGGAAGAAGATAAAGTGGAAGACCTGGGTGTGGCTGGGAGTGGTTATCATCGCAATTGTTTTGCTGGTGATGAGCAATGTGATGATTCGGAAAAGGGAAAGGGTCGTGCCCGGGGAGAATGAGGGCGTTGGGTGCTACCAGCCTGGGTATGTGTCGATTCTGGAGCGAACTGAGGTCTGCTAGGCGGGTTGCCGAGGCTTTTGATCTCACTGGACCAATCCAGACATAAGGGTGCCCCATCCCTTCGGCTTCGCAACTCGGCTTGCCGCTCCCCACTAGCTCGCCTCCCTCCTAAATGTTCCGCTTTCCGAGCGAGTGCTCGATCCCCAGTGTTTACTATGGCAAAACGGATGTCATGCTCGTGGTGACCAGTGTTTATGCGGCTCGGAGAGAATGACGGCGAGAGGGGTGCGGGCATTTGACGCGCAATTCATTCGACAACTCGCTGTAGGTAATTGTGTGGCCTTGAGTTGCACGCCCGCGCAAGATTGTGATTGCCTCTGTCACGGCGCGACGCCACTCCGAATCTGTGAAGCCATGGGGCATGGGTGCAATTATGTCCGACCCAGACCTAGAAGTCACGTCAATAAATCCGGCTTACAGTGGGGAAGCCTACCTCTGTTAGCTCCTGTTAAGGAGGGACGGCAGCCTGTCCAGTGTTTCGCGGCCCACGGCTCGCTTTGTGCCGATCGAATCAGACCTCTGGCATCTCATGGCTGATCATAAGGTGTGGAACACTTCGCGACGACTACTAACCGGGTTTCTCGATTTGAAGGTTCGGTGTGGACTCGGCGTTACGCTGGAGGAGTTGCTTCGACGGCTGACACTTCAGTTGCGCCTCGGCTGAAGCCGAATCTCAGATTCCAGATGCTCGCAATAGGGTGACCATCAACTTGCGCAGGGTTGAACCTCCACTGATGGGTTGCTTGCAGTGCAAGGTTCGCAAAATATTTACTCGGACCGGGAGACACAAGTGTGGCGCTCGACACACCGCCGCTCGCATCAACCTGCACCCGCACAACCACTTTAATTTTGCCTTGAATAGTCTGCCTTGCGCTTCGCGGCACTTGCGGAAGAACACGCTCAACAACTGTACCCTGTGCCATCGCCCCCTTAAAGGTTCCATTATCGTGAACGGGGGATTCCGGTGCACCAGCAGTCAACGGCGCAGAAGTCTTCTCTTCGGCGGTTAACAACGAACTAGGCCGCGAGCGCAGCTTTAAGGTCGCAACCGCAGTAATCAGTACAAGGGCCGCAACACCAAGGGCGACCGCGCCTCGCTTACTTATGACGGTTCTGCCGCTGTGAATTGTTTTCTGAGGCACGGGCGGCGCGAGGTCAAGACCATCTTTGATGTCGTTGAGCGTGCACCGGCGTAATGGATCCAACCGGAGGCATTCGTCCGCGATTCCAGCAAAGGGTTGTGGCACCGAATTTGGTACGATCTGCTCGGTGATTGTCCCTCTATTCCACATTGGCAAACGTTGGGTTAGCGCCTCAACCAGGGTGATGCCAATTGACCATATATCCGCGGGCGGGAAGATTGGCCCAGTGCCGACCTCGGGCGGATCGTATGGAGTGGCCGCCGTCACATTTGTATTAAGCTTGCCCGCCACATGAACGAGGTCGCTGGAAAGCTTGACCTGATTATCGACAACCATGATGTTCGACGGCTTAACGCGACCGTGAACAAAGCCTTGCTCATGAAGATAGGAGAGGGCTTCGAGCACTGGATGGAGCATTTCTCGGGCTTCGGTCGGAGTGAGTGGACGCTCTGGAATTATCTGCGAGAGGTCCTCTTCGGCGAATTCCGACACGGAATAAATGAATCGGGTTCCGTTGATCTCGCAGCGCCCTGTGTGAAACAGGCGCATCAACTGAGGATGCAATAGCGCGCCTGCTGCAGCCCAGCTAACAATGTAGGCGTCCGCATCAAGCGCATCGGCAGGAGTCAGTTTGATCGCGGCTTTTTGCGAGGTGCCACCTGGTAGTTCAGTGAGGAACACATCGTTCCTTCCAGACCCACCTAACCACCGCTGCAGCGGAAATTTTCCGTCGACAACGCGCCCTACCCAACCATCACCAACTGTTGTGTGCATGGTGAGTCACCATCTGTAGACATTCTATCGAAGCCCGGAATGTAGCCCATGACGCGAAAGTGCCAAGTTGCTGCGGTCGCTAACAAGGCTATCAGGGTTGGTACCGAACCAATGTGAACCTGGAGCTGCTAGCTGCTGCTAAGGTCCGAGGAGCCGAGTCTCGGATATTCAACGCCAGTTGCGGGGTTCGCTGCGTGCCGCTCGGGCGGATTCAAGGCGGTGGCTTCGAGTTGACGCGATCCTAGAAGAATCGTCTAGCGGGGTTTCGCTAAACTTCCCAGAAGCCGACTTCTGGCCCGCGTCAGATATAGCCCAAGAAAGACAGTGGTATACTCTGGCTCCGATCGGCTCTCTCGATAAATGCGGAGGACAAGATGCGCCCCCCAATTCCCCCATTACACCCTGTCGGCTCGATCCCTAACCCTCCGCTCTTGTTTCCTCCAACCTTCGGGCTAATTGGGTCCCACGCAGATTGGCGCAGCACTTGGAGGCATATCGTTGCCGGAAAGTTTTCTAATTCACCATATAGCAGCCTTCTCTTCTACGAACACGGTACCGGCTACGCTGAGTTTTACGACACTGACGGTCAGGGCGAAATCTCGTTTCTTCAAAGTCATTCCGACTGGCGAAATAGTTGGACGCACATCGTTTCCGGCGTCTTCTACGGAACAGATCGCACCGGTTTGCTGTTCTACGACCGGGAAGCGGGGTTAGCCGTTATCTGCGATACCGTTGACGGAAATTTGGTTAGCATCAGGGAGTACTCGGGTTGGCGCACATCTTGGACCCATATCACTACAGTCGCGATCCCCGATTCTCCCTACTCGGGAGTGGTTCTATACGATCAAGCGGCTGGCCACGGCGAGATCCATAGTTGCAACGGGTCGGGAGAACTGCAACTGATCATGCAAAGCGACGGCTGGCGCACGAGTTGGACCCATGTCGTCGGGGACTCTGTTGCTGGTGGAGCATTGTTGTTCTACGAAGGCTCGACGGGTTACGGCGAGATATATTCCCTCACTGACGATGACATCAATAACTCCAACCTCGGGACACCTGTTGGCAAGCAAGGTTTGCCGCCTGCTACAGACATAATCCCCGGCAACTTTGGATGGTTCGATACCGGTTTCCTTTTTTATGACCGCACCTCGGGCAACGGAACATTCGTCTATAGCGACTTTGTCTATCAAGACATCATAGTTAGCCAGGAAACCTATCCCGACATCGGTAGCAACTGGAACATCATTGTTTCCGGCACGTTCTGGGTGCCCGACCCTGAGGACCTGAAGTTTTTCAACGGATTCAAGAGCCTTCTCTTTTATGACCGGGCGAACGGCTCCGGTGAATTCTATTTTCATTACCCTTACGATTCGATTCCTAGTGTGCCCTTCGAAGGATACGTTTCTTCCGGGAGTGTGCTACCCGGGGAAACCGTCAGCTTTTATGTGAATAGCCGGGTTGGACCTTACACAATCAAGATCTTCCGCCAGGATCAAAGTGCGGATGGGGTGTTGATGACCACCCTTGAAAACATCCAGCAGTTCCCGCAACCTTTTCCGGTTGGACAATTGGATTTCCGGGACGGACCCGCTTGGCCGCCCGTGGCCGATTTTGTAATCCCGCGAGACTGGCCGAGTGGTTTGTATCTGGCGCGCGTGGAGACGCCCTCTCTTTTCCCCGCTCCGGTTAGCGCCGAGAGCGGAGTTTCTGTTCGTCGAGCTGTGGCGAAGGACCCGCGCTATGCGATGGTAATTCCGTTCGTGGTACGCGCATTGGTTCCGGGGAGTCAGTCGAAAATTCTTATTTACATCGCCGACACCACATACTCGGCCTACAACTTCTGGGGTGGTCGAGGCCTCTACGGCATGAGCGCGCTGAATTTTCTAATGTTTACTTCACCCGGCTCTGGGGACGCCAGATTGCCTCGGGCTTTTCGTGTCTCTTCAAAACGGCCCTATTTGGATTTTTTTGGGATTGAGAAGTGGCAGCATTGGGAGGTGCCTTTAATTCGCTGGCTCGCACGCCAAGGGATTGCAGTCGAGTTCTGCACAGCAACCGATCTTCATAAAGATCAGGCAAACCACGCGGGCTTTCTGCAAAACTACCGACTCCTCGTCAGTGTGGGACATGACGAATACTGGTCAAAGGAGATGCGCGACAACGTGGAAAGCTTTACCCAAGCCGGTGGAAACGTTGCCTTTCTAAGCGCCAACGTGTGCTGGTGGCAGATACGTTTTGATCTCGAGGGTCAGCAACAGATTTGTTATAAGGATTCCACATGCGATCCCTATACGCAAAATCATCCTGATCTTGTCACCGTCAATTGGTTTGACCAGCCCGTCAACCGGCCCGAGACAAGCTTGACTGGCGTCAGTTGGTATAACCCGATTATTCCCGCACTTGTTTATCGCGTTCTCCAGCCTGACCACTGGGCGTTCGCCGGTTTGAATTTCGATATCACATCTTTTTTCGGGCTTTACAAGGTCTTACAAACTGTCGTGGGTCCGGAAACTGACAGATTTCAAGAGGGCGACCTCAATTCGCCTTCGAATTTTTCCAGCCTTGCTGTCATCCCGCCCCTCAGTGATCCGGAAAATAAAGATCCTAAGAAGTCGGCAGGGACTATGGGGACCTTCACAAATGGAACGGGGCAGGTGTTCACCGTGGGCACTATGAACTGGTCGTTGGGCCTCAGTCAGGATGGGGGATGGAACGAAATTGACCAGATCACCCTGAACATTTTTCGAAATCTGGGGTAAGAGGACCGGAATCGCGCGAAGGTGGCTCCCCGGGAAAAGTGGCAGAAGAGATCCTCGACTAGTGGTCGGCCAACCGGAAGTTACCCAGAAACGGGCTTGTGGGAAGCCACAGTCGAACTATAAGTGAATGATGCTATTCAAAGGTGATCCCATTCTTGTGGGTCAGCTTCTTGAGAACTTTTGGGATTCGCCCGCTAGGGATCAACTATAGTGCCCTCGCGAGACTCGCTTGGGATGGGGTCGAAGCCAGTACGTATACTCTCGCTGCTTGACGCACCTACAAAACCAGGCACGTAGTCCAGGATGCGGGATGCGGAGGATCGCACGGTGAGTGTCGACATAGAGGCGCATCGCCTCGATCCAATCGCATTCGCGAGAACAGGCTATGAGAGCGTTCCTCAGTTCGGCGGCTAGCGGCAAGACAAGGGACAGCTGCTTCATTGTCAAGTTAGACGTCGGGCTTGGGTCCATCTTAATGGCCACGGGGATCACACCTGATTCGATGTATCGAACCGGGTCTCTTGGATTACCTGCCTTATCGCTTCCGGGCACTTCTTGAGATGAGCGACGATTCAGAAGCATGAGAATTCCTTTCAAATTTAGAAATTGCAACGACATCTCCGAACTCGCGGAACTTGTCAGCTAGGGCCGAGGATTACACAGGGCGACAATAGGTCACTGGCACACGATGCCGTTACCATCCGCCGGGCCTACCCCTAGTCAACCCTCTCGAACCCGCGTCATTGAAGGGTTTCGGCTACGTCGGGCTGGCAGTGAACTGTGCCTTGTGACCGTACGGTGACCGGAAGGATCCTCGGAACCGGCTTCGGGGGCGCCGTATGGGCTGCCGTCGATCCCAACCAAATATTATCCATTCGGTTAACAGCGTCCCGCTTATACGCCGGGGACAGTGCTTGGTCAGCTCAAGGCTCGATGGTCCTTCTAGTATTTCCAGCTTTTTAGGTCAGCGCCAGCCGGAGCAGTGTCTTCGATGTGCTGGACCATCTTCCAAATCTGAGCTGGGAAGGCATTTAAGCGCTCAATCTGCGGGGCATCCAAACGGGTGCCCTGATAGCAATGTGGCTGCAGCGGACCATAGTTGAATGTTGCGTTGGCCGCAGGCTGCAGCTTCGGGTCGTTGAGCATGGACTCCGTGAGATGGACTGCGTTGTTCAGATACCAGGTGTCCATATCGCCTACAGCGAAATGGAGCTTCCCGGCCAACTTCGGCCCGAGCGTTGCCCAGTCGCGCTTCATGATGTAGCTCAGGTCGTAGTGTTCGCGCCAGTATTCGGCGACGGACTTGTCGATTTGACCGGTACGCACGTCCCAGAGAGGCTTGGGATAGCCATCCTCGCCCACAGGACTGAAGACGGCTTGCCAGATGTTCCATTGTTCGCCGGAACGGCCGTGCGTGCCAAGCACGAGTTCAAAGCGGTTGTTCTGTTCCATGGTCAAATCCACAAGGCCGTTCGGCTTGCGCTTCTCCGGGCGTGGCACTTTCAGGAAAGGTCCTTCGCGGTAGAAAGCGTTCGTGTCTTCGTAGATGTTGACGGTGCCGTAGGCTCGAAAATCAATAGGATCTGGGCAGCCGATCCACGCGCCATTAATGTCGTCGGGATAGAACACTTGCTGGCCGAGCGCTTCCCAGCCACCTGTAGAGCCGCCAAACACAGTGCGCGCCCAGCCTTGCCCCATGCCGTGAAACTTCTTTTCGATAGCGGGTAGCAACTCGCGCATGATGGCATCACCATAAGGACCGAGGTTTGCTGAGTTCACTGCATAGGAGTCATCGAAATAAGGGTTCGCGTGCTGCGGCATCACGATCAGTGCGCGAGGTAATCTTCCACTGGTCCAATGTTGGAACAAAGTCCAGCCGAATTGCTGCAAGTCCCTTTCCTTGTTGACGCCTTCTGGAGAATCTTTCAGTTCGGAATTCGGCGGCATCGTACGAAAGCTAGGGAAAAAGTGGCGATGATAATGATCCTCTGAAATAAGTACGGGATAGCGCGCATCGGGATGCTCGTCCCAACCGTCCGGCAACAGCACCACCGCGCCTATTTCGGTTGGGCGACCCCAGAACTTGGTCAGGAGTTCGCTCTTCATGCGAACGTGTTTCACCCATTTGTTGTCAGCGTCGCTATCGGGCTCTGTGATGGTTCGCCAATCGATTTGCGTCTCTACATCAGCAAGTTCCTGAGCCAGTGGTGGAACAGTGTGGTCAAAAGCTATGCGTATGGTGCCGGAGGCCTGGGCATTCAAGTGCAGCTTCTGCACTTTCGTTAAGAAGTTCCCGGGCTTGGTTTGCCAATGCTGACCTTCGCCTTTGTCCGGCGGCAGCTTGACAGATTTTCCGTTGCTGAGATGAAATGTTTCGTAAACATTGAGAACTGCCTGCACAAAGTATTCGCCGGGAGGCAGGTCACGCAGGTTTTCCAGCGGATAGCCAAGAGTGGATGGATCCACGAGAACGGCCGTGCCCGGTTGCCAAGCTTCCACATCCACACCAAAAGCTTGTTGCGATTCGATGCCTTCACCGACGCCGAAGCGAGGTTCCTCTTTGCCGTCCTTCGAGATGATCACGAGAACGCGGCCACCTACTGGGGTAGCCGACAGCTCTTTCGGGAACGAGACTGCGAACACAAGAGGTGAAGACGCAGCAGGTCTAGGTGAAGCGCCGAGTGCTGGCAGTGCGGTGACTAGGATTACGGCCAACAAGCGCAGGCAACGTGGCATCAAGTTTCTCCGGGAATCTTTTTGTAGGGTTGCTGAACGCAAAGTCATTATAGGTGGGCGCAGCGGAGCAAGCTACGCTGCCACCCAATCTAGTTCTTCCGCACCTAGGCTTTCGCCGGATCTTTCTTCTCGGTATTCAATCCGAGGTCCGTCAGCGCCTTCTGGGCTTTCTTCGCGTCGAATTTCCCGTTGCGTGCAAGTTGCGAAAGTGCGCCGCCTGCGATCGCTTCTGCGTTGACCTCGAAGTGCTGCCGCAGGTGTTGGCGATTGTCGCTGCGGCCGAAACCATCGGTGCCAAGAGTGACGAGGCGTGCGCCGAGCCACGGGGCCAACTGGTCGGGGACAGCCTTCATGTAGTCGCTGGCTGCGATGATTGGCCCTTCATTGCCGTCCAACACCTTCAAAATCTCCGGACGCTTCGACGCTTCGGCAGGATGCAGTCGATTCCAGCGATCCGTCTCCAGCGCTTGGCGACGGAGTTGGTTATAGCTGGTCACGCTCCACACATCGGCGGAGATCTTGTATTTCGATTCCAGAATATCTTGTGCGCGCAAAGCTTCGTTCAAAATCGACCCGCTGCCGAAGAGCTGCACGGCTGCCTTGCCGCTACCCGCTTTGAATTTGTAAATTCCACGCAAGATGCCTTCACGGCAGCCTTCGGGCATGTCCGGCATCGGATAGTCTTCGTTGTACAGCGTGATGTAATAAAAGAGGTCTTCTTTTTGCTGATACATGCGCCGTAAGCCGTCTTGAATGATGACGGCAACTTCGTACACATATGCGGGATCGTAAGCGGCGCAGGTTGGAACTGTGCTGGCGAGAATCAAGCTGTGCCCATCTTGATGTTGCAAGCCTTCGCCGTTCAGGGTAGTTCTGCCAGCGGTTCCGCCGAGCAAGAAGCCTTTGCCACGTGCATCGGCAAAGGCCCAAATTGCGTCGCCTACGCGCTGGAATCCAAACATCGAATAGTAGGCAAAGAAGGGAATCATCGGCACACGATAGTTCGAGTAGGCCGTGCCAGCGGCGGTTACAGAGGCCATCGATCCGGCTTCCGTGATGCCTTCTTCGAGAATCTGCCCGTCTTTTTCTTCGCGGTAATAGAGGAGCATGTCCTGATCGTGCGGCTTGTAAAGCTGTCCCTGGCTGGCGTAGATGCCGACCTGACGAATGATGGATTCCATCCCGAAAGTCCGGCCTTCGTCGGGAATAATGGGAACGACGAGTTTGCCGATGGTCGGCTCCTTCATCAAATTCCGCAGCAGGCTCACGAAGCCCATGGTTGTCGAGACGGCGCGGCCCTTCGAGCCGGTTGTTGATTCGGAGAAAAATTCTAGCGGCGGTGCGTCGAAGTTCTTGTCAGGAACATTGCGCTCCGGTATATATCCGCCGAGCTGCTTTCTGCGCTCGTGCATGTAAACAATTTCCGGACTATTCTCGGCTGGTTTGTACGGCAGCCCCTTCTTGGCAGCTTCTTCCGGAATCGGAATGTCAAAGCGCTTGCGGAAGGCCGCCAGTGATTCGTCGCTGAGTTTCTTTTCCTGGTGCGTTGCGTTGCGAGCTTCCGCCGATCCCAGCCCGTAACCCTTCACCGTCTTAGCGAGGATGACAGTGGGCCGTCCCGTTGTTTCTACCGCGCGTTTGTAAGCGTTGTAGATCTTTTGGGGGTCGTGGCCGCCGCGGCGTAAACGGAACAAGTCGTCGTCGGTCATGTTTTCGACCAGCGGTAACAACTCGGGATATTTTCCAAAAAAGTTCGAACGCAGATAGGCGCCGCCTTTGGCCTTGAAGTTCTGGTATTCCCCGTCCACGCATTCTTCCATCACTTTCATGAGCAGGCCGGTCTTATCGCGGGCGAAGAGAGGGTCCCAGTCGGAACTCCAAATTACTTTGATGACGTTCCAACCGGCGCCGCTAAACGCTGCTTCGAGTTCGTTGATGATCTTGCCGTTGCCGCGTACCGGGCCATCCAGCCGCTGCAGATTGCAGTTGACCACAAAGATGAGGTTGTCGAGTTTTTCGCGAGATCCCAAGGTGAGCGACCCCATGGATTCGGGCTCGTCCGTTTCACCGTCGCCGACGAAGGCCCAGACTTTGCGTTGGGTCTTTGGAATTAGGCCACGATTTTCCAGGTAGCGCATGAAGCGAGCCTGGTAAATGGCGTTGATCGGTCCAAGACCCATGGACACAGTTGGGAATCGCCAGAAGTCCGGCATCAACCAAGGATGCGGATACGACGACAGCCCGGGCGTGTCGCGGAGCTCGTGGCGGAAATTGTGAACTCGATCTTCCGAGATGCGGCCTTCGAGAAATGCGCGCGCATAAACTCCCGGGGATGCGTGGCCTTGGAAGTAAACGAAATCTCCGGGCTGATCGCCATAGCTGGCGTGAAAAAAATGATTGAAACCGACTTCCAACAGGGCAGCTAAAGAAGAGTAAGTGGAGATGTGGCCACCGATCCCGGCATCTTCCTTATTCTGTCGATGGACCATAGCCATGGCATTCCAGCGAATCAGGCTCTTGAGGCGGCGCTCGATTTCGCGGTCGCCCGGATAAGGGACTTCATCCTCAACACGAATGGTGTTGGCATACGGAGTGTTGTGCTTGATGGGGAGCACTTCCACGTCCGTGTTGCGAGCATGCTGTGCGAGTGCTTCAAGCAGTGCCGTTCCGTGGCTGGGGCCGTCCTGTCGGACTATCTGGTCGAAAGCTTCAATCCACTCGGCGATCTCGTCTAGATCGGGCGGAGCCTGGGCTGTGCGCGTTGCATTCATACGATAAGTATGCCCTGAAGCGAGGCGACGTGCCAGCTTTTGGCCTATACGTTGAACCCCTGTTCAAGACCGCAGAGAGCAGCGAATTGTGTATCTGGCGAAAAAAAAGACCCGCTTCCTGGAAGCGGGTCTAGAACTAGCAACTGCGCAATTGCCTGGAAAAGTAACTATTGACGTGGACAAACCGATGCTATGTCGTTTTGGAAAGCCAGCCACTTGTGTACACATGGTAGCGGCTGGGATCGAAAATAGGATACGCAGTCGTGTTTTGAATGATCGTCTTTCCATTGGGAAGCTTTTCTGAGCCGGATCAAACGTCATATTGCCGTTCGTCTTCCCGTACACCATCTTGATGGGAATAATGAACACGGGGATGGTCGTCGAAACGTTTGTCTTGTTCGGATCGGTGCCGATCATAGTGAACGACTTTCTTCTTGGTGATGTCGGTGAAGCTGCCGTTCCATTGCACCAGGTTGCCGGTGGGCGGCTTCCGGACGGCAATGTCCTTATCGGTGGGCCAGCCACGAACATTGGTTTGGCATTGGGAAACTTATAGTCCGGGGCTGCGAGCGTGTTCACAAATACTTGCCGCGAGCAAGGCTGTGAGAATGAAGCGTGCTTTCATGTGGGAAGAACCTCTCTGGATGTTTTTGACGAATGTGCAGTGTAAGAACGAAATGGCCTAGCAGAGTGAAGACGGGCGGAAGTCTGGTATTACTAACAGTTCCTGATTTTTGGCATTCAATAGTTTGGCATTGCTTAGAAACGCTTACACGCAGCAAGTGGCATCGTCGTAGGTGTCCGCTTAATCGCCGTTGGCCTCGACGAAAAAAGCCCACTGGCAAGCCAGTGGGCTAGAGAAGCACTTAGTCTTTTAGCGAGACGCGCCCGAAAGCTCGTCTTGCGATACACCTGTACGGGTATCCATATAGGTGTAGTAATTGGTGTTCCCGGCCCAGCCGCTGCCGGTGTAGTCGCCCATAAAGCCGCCGCCAAATCCATCGTTGTTCGGATCCGAAGCTGTGGAGGACAATTTTACGTTTGTAGAGTAGGTCAACCCACTGTTGGTTGAGTACGCCGCGAACGCTTCGTAGTTGTGGTTGGCGGGATCGTTCCGTCGGTCGAGCCAGTTCACGCCGACTTGTCCCGTTGCGTTGACATTGATCCAAGGGAAGAACTCATCGCCCTTGGCGCTTACCGGAGCGACTGCCTTCTTTGTGCTCCAGGTTGCACCACCGTTAACCGATTTCACGACTTGCACCCGCATGGCCGCGCCAACCATGGTGTACAAGGTGGTGTACAACTTGGTCGTTGCGCCCTTCGTGGTCGGGTCCGCCGCGATGACTGGGATATTGCTCACCCGTTCAGACGTTTTGGGGATGCAGCCGTAAAAGGCTCCGCAGGTGTCGGGAGCCAGCTTGACCTTGATCATAGTAACTGGCGTGCTCCAGGTCGTGCCGCCGTCCGTCGATTTTTGCATAAACATCGTCGCCGTGGTTCCGCCGCAATCACCGGTTGGGCCGTTGGCCGGGCAAACCATATAAGTCAGATATACGGTTCCATCTGCGCCTACAGCCAAATCACTGAATTGAGCGACACCAGCTGGGAAGTGTTGTATCGGGCTAACCAGTACTTGCTTCCAGGTTGTGCCGCCATTGTGGGAGCTGTTGACCGAAATCTGCGAGTCGTTGTTCGGCGCAAACTGGGTCGCAGAAATATAGAGTGAATTCACGAGCGGGCTAGTCGGATTCGTATCGACTTCGAGCCAGGGCTTATCCGGCAATCCTCCGAATGGGTTGAGTACAGCCTTTTTCGGAGCGCTAAAAGTCGTGCCATTGTTGGTCGATTTCTGGAAAACGATCGTGCCTGTAGCTGCACCGTCTGGGCTGTCAATGCCTACCACAAACAGCGTACCCTTCGTGTCATAGCCAGGAATGATGTCGCCAAAACCCTGGTTGCCAGCGAGTACCTTCATGCATCCGTGCTTCCATGTGGTACCACCATCATTCGAAGTATGGATGCCCTGCAAAACTTGCAGAGTCGGCGTGCAGTTGTAATCGTTGCCGGTTGTTGCGAGTTGCAAGTTATTTTTCGGGTTCACGGCCATCGCGTCTTCATTGACCGGATTGGGGCCGCCGGAAGCTTGCACGTTCGGCAGAACACAAGGCGAGGGGCTGCAGCTAACCTGAGCACCGTCGGTAAGAGAAATTCCTGGCTTAGCGAGTTGCACGCGACCAGAGTAAATGGCTCGCGACATCAGCACGCTGCCGGAATATGGTTTCAGTTCAAGTTTAGCCGTCTGGCCAAACAAAGCGGGGGTGGCTAGGGTTATTGCGGCGAACAACAGGATTGAATTTCGAAACTTCAGCTGGGTCACACTTGCCTCCGAGGAGAGTTGCAGATTGCTATCCCATTCGGCAGGGGAGATTGGCGACCGGGACGCGAATTAAAGTTACCTTGGCAATGGTCGCCTGTCAACTATGCAAGAGTTTGCATCAGGAGGCTATGCAGCTTCAGCGGCCCCGCTCCGTGCGGATTTCCTGAACCTGGCGCAACCCCCGCCCGGCAAGGCTTTTCGACATTTGTAATAATCGGAAGCTCCATAGATCTTCGTGCTAAAATACGGCGATCAAGAGTAAAATTCGGTGAGCTCGTTGCGGTATGCAAATGAACCGAATCTTTAAATCTCGGGTTCCTGGTTGGTCGAACTTAGGCCCATTGGAGGCGAGTCTTCTGGAGGCTTTGTGGCAGCGCAGAGATGCGACCGTACGCGAGCTTCTGCTGGAAGCTGGCGCCGGAACTGCGTACACGACCGTGATGACGACCCTGGACCGGCTCTATAAGAAAGGGCTTCTGGATCGAACCGCAGAGGGCCGCGCCTTTCGCTACTCTCCACGCCATACCCAAGAAGAAATCCAGCGAGCTGTGGCGGGCGAGGCTATCCAGCAGCTCTTTGATTCTTCCCAAACTTCCGCCCTACCCCTCTCCTACCTGATCGAGATTGTGACCGAGCGGGATTCTGAGTTGCTGGATGAGTTGCAATCGTTGATCGAACGCAAGCGTCGTGAACTGAAAGACTCCGAGCCAAGCGGACTCGAAGCTAAGAGGAAGGAGAAACGTTGATGTTTGTCTTCCGCGGCCTAGCCGTCAGTCTCTCCGTGTTTTTCCTGTTGTACGCCGTTTTCTCCCTAGCTGTTGCCAGGGGATGGGAAGCAGTCACAGTTTTCTATCAGCGGCGTTCGCAGCAGCAGCTCGCCGACATTCTTTTCTTTGCTCGCATATTGCCGCTCGCTGTGGCCGCCTTCAGCACAGTGCTTTTGGTCGCGCCTTCGTTCCTTCTGCTGGAGCCGCGCTGGGGCCAGGAACGCCTCCGTTTACTCCCTCTTGTTTTGGGTTCGGCAGCACTGATTCTGGTCGTGTTTGGATTGTGGAACGCAGTCAAGGCCTTGCGACGAACAGCGCGGGTGGTGCGAGCTTGGCGCTTGGATGCGCACGAGGTCGACTGCGAGGCGGAGATTCCTGTGTTTTGCACAAACCCGGTAATGAATGCTGTCGCGGGAATTGGCAAAATCGCTCCTCCGTTCGCGGTTGCCGGCATTGTTCGTCCAGCCGTTTTTATGTCTCCCGCAGCCGCAGCGACGCTCTCTGGCCCCGAACTTTTGTCTGTGATCCGTCATGAATTGGCGCACGTTCGTCGCCGGGACAATCTGAAAAGACTTCTATTTCGCGCTTGCGCTTTTCCGTTTATGCAACGCATGGAGCATGCCTGGGCTGATGCCACAGAGGCCGCTGCCGACGACGCTGCTGTATCCAGTACCGGGGAAGCGCTGGATCTGGCGGCTGCTCTGGTCAAGCTTTCGCGCCTTGTGGCGGCTGCCCCGGCTCGCGTTTCATCCTGCGGGCATAGCGCCGATGAACTTACCATGGCGTTGCTGCATACGGGAACCACGGTGCCGAATCGCGTGGAAAGGTTGGTTGCTTGGACGCAACCCCAACCTGTGTCTGGCCTGCGTTCTAGGTCCTATACTTCCGTTCTGATTGCGGCTTTCCTGTTCGCTTTGTGTTACGGACCAATGTTGGTCGGGGCCCACGCCCTAACCGAATTGCTGATGCAGTAGAAGCGCTCCCGTTTAAATCTGCGCAGCAAAGCAAGAACGAACCCACCCACACTCTAGTTCGGTCTTGTAATCGCGCCTTGCGAAGCGGATGAAACCAACGCTGCATATTTCGCAAACACCCCGCTCGGGTAGCGAGGCGGAAGCGGTTTCACGGCGGCGAGCCTTGTTTTCATTTCTTCGTCACTGATCTCAGCCTGCAGAAGCCGCTTTTGCACATCGAGTACGACGATGTCTCCATCGCGCAAAGCGCCAATTGGCCCGCCCAGCGCCGCTTCCGGCGAAACGTGTCCGGCCATCAACCCGCGTGTTGCGCCACTGAAACGTCCATCGGTGAGCAGCGCCACCGATTCTCCCAGCCCTTCGCCAATGATCGCCCCGGTTACGCTCAGCATCTCACGCATGCCCGGGCCGCCCTTCGGCCCTTCGTTGCGAATCACGACCACATCCCCAGCTTGAATGCGTTTGCTGGTCACAGCGGTCATGGCATCTTCTTCCGATTCGAAAACACGTGCCGGTCCTCGATGGTTCGGACGCTCGTGTCCGCTGACTTTCACGACTGCGCCTTCGGGAGCAATGTTGCCCCGCACAATGACGAGGCCGCCTGTCGTCTTCAACGGGCGATCCAGAGGCAGAATCACTTGTTGTCCGGGCGTTTCCGTTCCGGTAGCTGCTTCTTCTGCAAGCGTCTTTCCTGTAACTGTCCGCGCAGAGCCATGCAAATGTTTGCCTGCAAGCAGATGCTTCGCCAGCAGTCTTACTCCACCAGCACGATGCATATCGGCTGCGACGAATCGACCGGCTGGCTTCAGATCGGCCAGCAACGGAGTGCGCTCGCTTACTGTCTGAAAATCATCGATTTCCAACGGCACACCTGCCTCGCGTGCAATCGCAAGTAGGTGCAAAACTGCGTTGGTTGATCCGCTCGTGCTGACCACGGCAGCAATCGCGTTCTCCAAACCTTCGCGCGTCAGGATGTCCTTCGGGCAAATTCCAGCTTTTAGAACGTCCATGATTAACTTGCCGCACGCCACGGAAACTTCGTCTTTACTGGGATCATTTGCGGGAACGCTGTTGAAGCCCATCGGCGAAAGCCCAATCATTTCCATCACGGTCGACATGGTGTTGGCGGTGTATTGACCGCCGCAGGCTCCCGCTCCGGGACACGCCACATCTTCCAGAGCTTTCAAATCCTCGTTACTCATCTTGCCTGCCGCGTTGGCGCCGACGGCTTCGAACACATCCTGAATGGTGACGTCCTTGCCCCGAAAACTGCCCGGAGCAATCGTGCCTCCGTAGTAGACGATGCCCGGAATATTCAGTCGCGCCAAGGCCATGGCCGCAGCTGGAATCGTCTTATCGCAGCCGACAACCGCCACAACTGCGTCAAACATTTGCCCGCGACAAACCAGCTCGATCGAATCGGCAATTAGCTCGCGGCTGACCAGCGACGCACGCATTCCCTCCGTGCCCATTGTTTCGCCGTCGGAAATCGCAATCGTATTGAATTCCATCGGCGTGCCGCCCGCCGCGCGAATTCCTTCCTTCACCTTGGCGGAGAGGCGCCGCAGATGAAAATTGCAAGGCATGGTTTCAATCCAGGTATTCGCCACGCCGATTAGAGGCTGGCGCAGATCCTGGTCAGTGAAGCCAATCGCTTTGAACATGGCGCGCGCAGGCGCACGGTCACGCCCATCAGTAATGAAATGGCTACGATGTTTGGGATCCATAGAAGTTTTCCGAAGAGCAATCGTCAGCGATCAGTTGCCAGGTGTCAGTAGTAGTGGTCGTGAACAATGTTGTCAAGCGGGTTGTCAAAAAGGCGCACGCAAAATCTCATGTCGCTCTTGCTGGCAACTGGTGGCTGGCAACTGCTCTACGCCATGGCGGAACGCGACTGCCCATCGACTCTCGCCGATGCTGGCGGCATGGGTACACCGGCTTCAATGTCAGAGTTCCAGCCTTCTTCCGCTGCATTCATGGAACGCACGTCCAATACGTCCACGGTGCCGTGCCAGTCACGATAAAGCTGCGCCACCTGTTTGTCCGATACGCCCAGCAGCAGCCGTACTTCGTGAGCACCTTCAACCGGCATGGCCTGCACATAAGGCATGGGAAGCGCGCGTCGCGAAGCAGCCTGCAGAATGCGCATCAAGGTTCCTTGCGTGTTGTTGTAGCGGATCTGAAATAGGTGCGTCATGATATTGCTCCTTATTCTTCTTCGAAAACCATTTCCGAGAGTGCCGCTCCCGCAGGCACCATCGGATACACGTTCGCTTCTTTCGGGCACTCAAATACCAGTAGTTCCGGTTCCGGTGATTGCAGAAATCGGAACAGAGACTTCGCTGTGGAGGGCGGCGCCACGAGCCCTGCAACTGCATCGACCCCGAGCAACGCGGCGTGAATTCCGTAGGCTTTTGAAATCGCCACGAAATCCGGGTTGTCGCTCATGTCAGTTTCAGCGTAGTTGCGTTCATAGAACAACTGCTGCCACTGCCGCACCATGCCCAGATATTTGTTGTCGATAATCACCATCTTCACTGGCAGCTTTAAACGATGCACGGTGGCCAGTTCCTGCAAGTTCATCTGAAAGCCGCCATCGCCGGAGATGCAAATCACGCACGCGCCCGGATTCGCCAGTTGCACGCCCACAGCCGCCGGAAGACCAAATCCCATCGCTCCCAGCCCGCCAGAAGTAATGAAGCCGCGTGGCGAATTCTTGCGATACCGCTGCGCTGCCCACATCTGGTGCTGGCCCACATCCGTGATAACAAAGGCATCGTTCGGCATCTGCGCGAACAGCGCGTCTAGAAAGCGAATCGCCGGTTGCGCCAAGCCGCGAGTGTCTTCTTCCGCGCGCGTCAGGCCGCAAGCCAGTCCACGCCAGCCGCTCCAGTCGGGCAGGGAAGCGTGCTTCACTTC
>JAYVEP010000070.1:0-14362 GCA_043749225.1 Acidobacteriaceae bacterium | reverse complement strand
CTGTTTGCGACACAACAGCGGTTGTACGATCTAGGCATCTTCAGCCGCGTGGATGTCGCGCTCCAAGATCCAGCGGGACAGGAACGGAATAAGAATGTTCTAGTTGATGTGATCGAAGCTCCGCGCTATTCCTTTAACTATGGATTTGGATTCGAAGCGCAGACGGGACAGCCGGGAACTGGCGCTCAAGGCCGAACAGGAGTAAGTCCGCGCGTGTCGTTCGGTGTCACACGTCTGAATTTTCGCGGACGGAATCACACCATCGTTTTCAAGTCGAACTTCGGTGCCCTGCAACAGCGCGTTCTTCTCAGCTACGAGGCGCCCCGCTGGATGGACAATGACAAGCTACGTCTAAGCTTCACAACTTTTTACGACAACACACTGAACGTCAGTACTTTCAAGTCGCGACGACTGGAAGGCGCTGTGCAGGTTGAGCAGAAGCTGAATCGGGTGAGCACGTACCTGTATCGGTTCAGCTATCGCCAGGTAAAAGCGGATCCGCTGGTTGATGCCTCCCTGGTGCCATTGCTGTCACGTGCGGCGCGTGTGGGAGGACCAGGATTGATCTACCTTCGAGACAAGCGGGACAGCCCTATCGAGCCCAGCAAGGGGAACAATACGTCATTTGACCTGAGTTGGGCGTCGCGTTTCTTTGCTTCGGAGGCGGATTTCGCGCGGATGCAGATCCAAAATTCTACGTACCATGCCATTGGAAAGAAGGGCATGGTGTTCGCCAGATCCACCCGAATTGGCTTCGAGCAGACGTTCCACAATACAGTTCTGCCCACAGCCAACCCGGTTACCCCACTCTCTTCCACTGCCAATATTATTCCATTGCCGGAACGTTTGTTTGCCGGCGGGGGCAATTCCCATCGCGGATTTTCTATCAATCAGGCGGGGCCGCGTGATTTTAACTCCGGCCAGCCGCTCGGAGGCTCAGCGCTGTTCCTGAACAGCCTTGAGCTGCGCTTGCCACCAGTGAATTGGCCCTATGTTCAGAACAATCTCAGCTTTGTGATTTTCAATGACCTGGGAAACGTTTTCGATACGCCGCGCCATTTATTCGAAGGCATGGGACGCTTGCATGAGACCGGCGTGGCGGATTGCCGATCGACGGTGATCCCGCCGCCGGGCATGCCCGCCAAGAGTCCCTGCGATTTCAACTACTTGGTCGCTGCTATCGGCACTGGGGTGCATTACAAGACGCCGATTGGTCCTGTCCGTCTCGATTTCGGTTACAACCTGAACCCAGCCGTTTTTCCAGTGCGACAGATGCCAGATAAGGATCATAAGACAGCCGTTCCGCATATCGAAACCGTGCGACGCTTCAACATCTTTTTCAGTATCGGGCAGACTTTCTGATGCGACGGATATTCCAATTCGCGGTTATGGTTGCGGTATTTCTTTCCGGGCTTGCTCTGCGGGCGGAAACCATCGATCGTGTAGTCGCTGTAGTCAACGGCCACACGCTGTTGCTCAGCGAGTGGGACTCCGCCGCTCGCCGGGAAGCTCTACTGGATCACAAGCCGCTGGAATCGTTGACCGATGTCTCGCGCCACACCACGCTGGATCGCATGATCGATCAGGAAGTAATGCGGAGCGAAATGGAAAACTCCAGCGCGCCGCAATGCACTCCGCAGGAGGTTGCAGCCAAACTGCACGAAATTCGAGAGCAGTATTCAGATGCAACCGACGACGTGACCTGGAATGTGATCCTGCAACGCTTCGGCGTAACCGAGTCTGAATTGGAAGCAGCCGTAACGACGGAACTCAACGGTCTGCGGCTGCTCGATTTCCGTTTGCGTTCGAGCGCGCAGCCGGACGCGCGCCAGATCGACCGCTACTACCGTGACGCCTACCAGCCCGCCATGCGCGCCAAGGGTGCCCAGCCAGCGGCGTTGTCGGAAGTTACACCCCAGATTCGCGAGATTCTTACGCAACAAAAACTGGGCGAATTGACCACCGCTTGGTTACAGGAATTACGCACACAAGCGGATATTCGTCTGAACGTGAGTGGCGACATAGGAGCGTCGCCTAAGCCATGACCGAACCGGTCGTCAAAAAACGACGTCGTTGGGGGCGAATTTTCCTGCTCACGCTTGGCATGTTCCTTACGCTCATGCTGGCGGCTGCCTGGTACACAACCACCACGGGATTTCGCACGTGGTTGCATGATCGAATTGTTGCCGAGTTGCAAAAGGCTACCGGAGGCCGCGTGGAACTCGGCAGCTTCCACACCATCCCGTTTCGCATGCGCCTTGAAGGACGCGATCTTACCATTCACGGAACGGAATCGCCTGGAGCCGTTCCGCTGGCGCACGTTGATCGCATTGTCGCGCAATTGAAACTGATCTCGCTCTTTAGCGGCAAGGTCGGATTGGAGGGGCTTGTGCTCGATCATCCCGTCATTCACGTTGAGATGGCAGCCGACGGCACTTCGAATATTCCCTCAGCGAACGTGCCCACAGAACATCGAACCAAAGACGGGACCGCCGCAGATCAGTTGATGGATCTCGCCATACGGCACTTGGAAGTGCAGCGCGGCGAACTCATCTGGAACGATCAACAGATCCCGCTTAATTTCTCGGCCAGCGACGTAACGGGCAGCCTGGCGCATGCACTGTTTCGGCAAAGGTACGATGGCAAAGTTCACATTGGCAAAGCGGATACCAAGCTCGAAAATCTGCGGCCATTTTCCTGGAGTGGCGATCTGGAATTCGGCCTTACGCGACAGCGTTTAGAAGTGAAATCACTCGATTGGGCTTCGGGCCGTTCCAAATTGCATTTTGCCGGTGAAGTGCTCAGCTTCCTGCGGCCGCAAGTTAGCGGTCGCTACATCGCGCAAGTTGACATAGCGGAATTAGGTTCAATTGTCCGTCTCAAGGAGCTGGCGGGCGGTCGCGGAGAAATTGAGGGAGAAGGCAAGTGGAGTGACACCGGCTTCGCCGCCACCGGGAAAGTTAGTGTACGCGACGGTGTCTGGAAAATGCAGAAGAATGCCATCCGCGTCGTTTCCGGCTCGACTCTGTATTCACTCACGGACCGACTCGAACTCCGCGATTTGCAGATCCGCTCGTTAGGCGGCACGGCGACTGGCGATGTCCGCGTGGATCACTGGCTTGGCACCGCGGCTGAACGCAAGAAACACGAAGAATCTGTCGGCCTGATTCGTCTGAAGCTTCGCGATCTGGCGGCAGGGGATCTCTTCGGTTTGCTCGATACGCCGGACCTTCCCCTGAATCGACTGCACGCTGTTGGTTCAGCATCTGGAACACTTGAAACAACGTGGAAGAAGAATATTAATACGGCGGACACAGATGTACTTCTCGCGGTATCTCCGCCAGCGCACACGGCTGGCGGCACATTGCCATTGAGCGGAACAGCGCATGGAATCTATCGAGGAGTCGCCAACGACCTCGACCTCTCCCATTTCGACATTGGGACAACTACCAGTCGCCTGGAAGCCTCAGGAACTCTTGGTTCCAAAACGACCAGTACGTATCTGGTGGCGAATACCTCGAATCTAGCGGAATGGGTCCCGATCATTAACGCTTTTCGCGGTGACGATCCGTTAACCATCCGACTCGACGGACACGGTAACTTTACCGGCAATGTCAGCGGCGATTGGGATCACACTGCTATTGCAGGCAAGTTGGACCTGACAAACTTTGGCGTCTTGCCGCGAAATACCGACAGCAGCCCTCATGCGATGCGTTGGGATCGCTTGGCTCTCGATGTGCAAGCTTCGCGGGATGGTTTGACCGCTCACCACGGCGTGCTTCGCCAGGGCAGCACGCAGGCGGAGTTCGATGGACAGATTGGTCTGCGGCAGTGGTCGTTCACAGGCGCAAGTTCTGTCAGCGGAAAAGTCTCAGTGCGGAACGCAAGTGCCGAGGATCTGCAGTTGATGTTCGGGTATTCGTACCCAGTTTCCGGACGCGTGTCGCTTCTGGGGGAAATCGAGGGTACCAGAAATGCGCCCCATGGTCAGGGTCTGGTCAGTTTGCATGGTGGGACAATTTACGGAGAGCCTGTTCCGTCTATGGAAGCAAAGTGGAAGTGGGCAGGCCCCGAACTGGTCTTTGATAACGTCGACGCAGAGTACGCTGCCGGACACATCGTCGGTAGCTTCACCTACAACCTGGATACTCGCGCATTTCGGACGAGCCTCACGGGAAGTGGTTTCGAACTCAGTCGATTGCCGAAGCTACGGGATAGCCGCACTCTTGTCGGAGGGAGTCTGAAGTTTACTGCCAGTGGCTCTGGAACCTGGGAAGCCCCGACACTGGATGCGGTACTCGATTTCGATCAGCTTGCGTATGGGGAAGAGAAGATAGGTGGGCTCCACATCGTTGCGAAGACTCGGGGCGAGGATTTGCAGTGGACCAGCCAGTCACAGTTTGAGCGCGGGGATCTCGCTCTCGAAGGAAATATTCATCTGCGCGGTAACTGGCCGTCGCAAAGCAGTGCTCGCTTTTCGCATCTGGATGTGGACCCGCTTCTGCAACGGTATCTGCGAGGGCGAGTCACCGGCCATTCGTCCATGACGGGAACGCTCGCATTGAGTGGCCCTCTGCGCACGCCAAGAGAGCTCGATCTCAAAGGTGAGCTGTCGGAGTTCCACACCGAACTGCAAAACGTTAAGCTGGCAAATGACGGGCCCATCCGGTTTCGTGTTGCCGACCAGACCTTCCAACTGGAGGAAACGCACTTCGCTGGCGACAACACACAGCTCACCGCAGGCGGAATCATTCATCTCACGGGCAGCCGGGATTTAGATGTGAATGCGTCCGGCCAGATCAGTCTGGGACTGCTGCAGACGCTGTATCCGGATTTCATCACGTCTGGCACGGTGAACGTCCAAACGCGAATCGTGGGAACTGTCAGCGATCCTGTCATGCAGGGCAAGGTTACAGTGGCAAATGGTGGCCTAGCATTTCTGGAACAGCCCGCTTCGCTCAGCGACATTAACGGCACGCTCGTCTTTACTCAGGACCGGTTGCAGATCGAGCAACTTACGGCTCGTAGTGGCGGAGGCGTCATCCACCTTGGCGGCTATATGCAATACGGCCGTTTCTTGGAATTCAACGTCACGGCAAAAGGCGACGACCTCCGGCTGCGTTATCCGCCTGGGATGAGTTCAACGGCGAGCGCGGATTTGCGCCTCTATGGCACGGCGAATGGTGCTGTTCTGTCAGGAGAATTGCAGGTAACCAGATTTAACCTTAGTCAAGGCTTCGATTTTGGTTCGTATGTGGCCAACAACCGCCAGTCTTCAGTATTGACGGGATCGGATTCTCTGCTGAATCGCGTCAAGTTTGATCTGCACATCTACACCACGCCGGATCTACGTTTCAGCAGTTCGTTAGCACGCGTCTCCGGAGATGCCGATCTGCGCCTGCGCGGTACTATGGCTAAACCCGTTTTGCTGGGCCGCGCCAACATTCAGGAAGGCGAGATCTATTTCAACGGAGCCAAGTATCAGCTTGAACGCGGCGACATCTCCTTTACAAATCCGGTAAAGATTGACCCCGTTCTGGATTTGGCTGCCAGTATTCGAGTGCGCGACTATGATATCGAACTCGGCTTTCACGGCACTTCGGACAAGCTGAATGTTACTTACCGTTCCGAGCCACCCTTGCCGCAGGCTGACATTATCGCGCTGCTGGCTCTTGGACGAACTCAGGAAGAGTCCGCTCGCGCCGGCGCTTCGCAATCCGCGTTTACCCAAGAGGCCTCGAATGCGATTCTTGGCCAAGCCATTAACGCCACCGTCAGCAGCCGCGTGCAAAAATTGTTTGGAGTAAGTCGCATCAAGATCGATCCGCAGTCGGCATCGCAGACTGCTCTTGATCACGGCCCGCAAGTTACCATCGAACAACAGGTATCGAACAAGCTCACGCTGACTTACGTCCAGCCCGTTTCCCAAGCTACCCAGCAAACGATTCAAGGTGAATACAACGTCACGCGGAACGTATCTATTGTTGCGGTGCGCGATCAAAACGGAGTTTTTGCCTTGGATATTCGCATCCGCCAGCGCAAGCGGTAAGATGTTGGCCGCGAGTCGGCTGATGACCAACCCAGGCATGAAAAACCTTCTGCCCGAAGATTGCATCCAAGGTTTGTAGAGCGTGTTTCATAAATATCTTTGGGTAGGGCACGACTTCAGTCGTGCCGTTAGACCCGCCTAGAACTGGGCTTTAGCCCCTGAGGTAGGCTCGTGCCGTGTTGGAGTATTTATGAAACACGCTCTAGTACTAAGGAGAAAATAGAATGATCAGGAAAGCTGTATTGCTGTTTTCTTTGGCGGGCCTCTGTGTAGCACTGGCAACCCCGTCGTTTGCACAAGGGAAGGGTCGCTACGACGCGCAAATCCAACAGGACGCCGAGAAGCTGCTTCAATCCAAGGCCAAGTTCCAAGGCATCAAGGCAGAAACCGACGATGCCATTGTCACGCTGTCGGGCAGGGTTAAGCTGTATTTCGACAAGCTCGATGCGGAAAAACACGTCAAGCACATCTCTAAAGTCGACGGCGTGCGGAATCACGTCGAGGTCGAAACTACGGTTCCGGATCCTGAACTGAGTGGGAAGCTGGCTGATAAGCTTCGCTACGACCGCGTTGGTTACGGCATCATGTTCAACAGCCTTACGCTGGAAGTAAAAGATGGCGTAGCCACCATCGGCGGACAGGTTCGCGACTATCCCGATCGTGAATCCGCTCTGGCGATTGCTGAGACGCAACCTGGCGTCAAGGATGTGGTCGATAACATTGAAGTGCTGCCGACGTCGATTTTTGACGACGATCTTCGCGTGAAGATTGCTCGTGCTATTTACGGGTACCCTGCCTTGCAGAGATACGGAACCGATCCGCAAAAGCCGATTCGGATCATTGTAAAGAACGGACACGTTACCCTGGATGGCGTGGTGGACAGTGCTGCGGACAAGCAAATCGCAGGCGTGCGAGCCAACGGCGTCTCGGGTGTCTTCAGCGTCGACAACCAACTGATGGTATCGCGGGGCACTCCAAAAAAAAAGAAGTAAGTGCTCTTTCCCGGTAGGGTACGGGCATCCTCGTCCGTCGCCCTACCGAGTCCTTCCTTTACAATCGTTGTGTGAGTCTTGTCCGGAACTTGCGCGTCACACTGGAGATGATTAAGTGGGAGCACTCGATCTTCGCGCTCCCTTTCGCTCTGTGTGGCGCAATGCTGGCCGCCGATGGCTGGCCGAGCCCCCGGCAAGTTCTCTGGATTGTTGTAGCGATGGTCACCGCCCGTTCCGCCGCAATGGCCTTTAACCGGTTGGCCGATGCTTCGATTGACGCTGCCAATCCTCGCACCCAGACCCGCGCTCTGCCTGCCGGGCAGCTTTCATCCAGTTTCGTGACCGCTTTTGTGCTGAGTGCCTCCGGACTCTTCGTTTTGGCGGCATGGGAACTCAACCGACTGGCGTTTCTTCTGTCGCCTGTAGCGTTGGCGATCATACTGCTGTATTCCTACACAAAGCGCTTTACCCGCTGGTCGCACCTGGTTCTTGGATTAGCGTTGGGTATTGCTCCCGCAGCGGCGTGGATCGCTGTTCGAGGCTCACTTGACCCACGAATTCTGCTGCTAACTGCTTCTGTCACGTTTTGGGTAGCCGGTTTCGATGTCCTCTATAGTTGCCAGGATTTCGAGTTTGATTCCCGGAATGGGCTCCATTCTGTTCCCCGCTACTTTGGCATCGCCGGCGCGCTGTGGGTCGCCCGAATTTTCCATCTCATAATGGTGGGATTGCTGGTTGCCTTGCTACCGTCGTTCGCGCTTGGGAAGGTCGCTTTGGCTGGTGTCGTCATTGTAGCCATATTGCTGACCTACGAACACTCTCTGGTCTCGCCCCGGGACCTGAGCAAGCTGAATGCCGCCTTTTTCACTATGAATGGGGTTATCTCCCTTGTTTTCTTTGTATTTGTGGCTTCGGATCTCTTGCTGCGGAAATAAGGCAACGCAGATCTCTGTCTCGGAAACTGCCCGAAACCCTTGCCCGACGGCCTGTTTTGGATTTACCATCGAACAACGTCGACGGCTTCAATCGCGACGCCTATTGTGCAGTTTCCCCGCTGCGATGGCGCTGACCGCCGACCACATCTGAATCGCTTTGTTAGCCAAAAAGAGGCCCAATTCATGAGATACGCCCCTTCCCATCTTCCTGGCAGTGTCCGACGCGTTGCCATGTCGGCTCTGGCAAGCTTGGCCATGTGCTGTAGTGCTTTCGGCGTTACTCCGACTTCGGTGCAGGTTGGCCCGGGTTACACAGACGTGTCGCCTCACCAGATCGTCCGAACTGCCGGAAACGTACTCTACATGATTGTGCCGAACGGAATGTCCTTTAGATCCAACACGATGGCCCAGTTGGTGGTGTCGAAAGGGAACCAGGCTGGCGTTCCCACTTCTTATTCGGCGCAGGATCTGATCCATTCTCCGGGCACTCCAGGGACTGGAATCACGACCAGGGCTGGAATTTCGGCCTCGGCTAGTGCGATTGATGGCAACGACGTCATCCATTCGGTTTGGATTGACAGTCAGGGTAGCGCAACCGTCCCAGGGAACGTCTACTACGCGCAGTTTTCAACTAAAACGGACAAATGGGGGTCCGCAACGCTGCTGGACGGCGCAACAGGGTGGACCGGTTATGTTGTGGGCGACCAAGGAGTGAACATCGCGCTGGATCAGACTGGTGCTCCTTACGTGTGCTGGACTGCCAAGGTCAGCACCCAGCTTAGGATCAAGTACTCGAACCGGATAGGCACTACGTGGTCCAAGCCCGTATTGGCCGACCAGGCTGGGTTTACCGTATACAACGCCTGGCATCCAGCCATGGCTTTCGCGCCCAGCGGGGACCTACTGCTGGCCTACGTTGACGGTGTTGGCAGCTATTCGCACGATGGCGCGATCCATACGCGTTTGCGGCATCCAAATGGAGCTTGGGCTGCGACACTGACCATTCCAATTGGCGGTGTCTACACAGGAATTGACAATGGCCCTTCGCTCATGATCACGCCGGACGGGCGACAGCACATCGCGTTCACAGGCACGGTCAGCGATATTCAGTACTGGTACAACACCGGTTCGGGCTGGGTCAGCGATCAGCCCCTGACGAAGGGAGTGCCGCAAATCAGCCACAATCCATCGCTAGGGCCGGATGGCACTGCCAACGGCATTTACCTTTATGGTCATGGCACTCCAGTCCCAATTCGCGGGATCGGTCCAAATGTATACCGGTACCACAAGCCTGCAGGAGGGGTTTGGGGTCCATGGACCATGATTATTCCGGACCCACACACGCCCACGGCGAATCACGTGGATAGCGCGGTAACCACGCGCTGGTCACAGTTTTTCTTCAAATTTCCGACCACGGTAGATTTCGCCTATTACACGGAGTTAACGCCGAATTCGCATAACTTCACGATTTACACCGGAACAAACTAGAGTTCAGTCCCGCGCGAGTTGGCGCTGGTATTCCTCGCCGTCGAAGTTGCCTTTTGATTCGGCGATGAGTCCGTCCGGGCCGATTGTCCATACCTCGAATCCACTGATTTTGACGCTTCGGCCAGTGCCGCCATGACCCGTGTTGGTGCCAATCAAAGTCCAGTGATATTGGGCGTTACCGCTCTGCAGCACCGCCTTGTCCATTAGGACTTTCATGTTGGGGAAAGCAGTCATGAACCCCTGTGCGGCTTCGGTGATCGCGGCGCGTCCGACCGAGGGAACGCCGTCGTTGATGCAAAGGGAGCCATCTGGAGAGAAAAAAGCGGCCACGCTCGCGGCGTTCTGGCTGCACCAGGCGGCGGTGTAGCGCTCGGCAAAGTCAATAAGCTGAGTTTCGAGCATTACCCGGCCGTGTATCCGCCGTCGATCATGTGAATCCCGCCCGTGCAGTAGGAAGATTCGTCGCTAGCCAGGAATGAGGCCAGTTGAGCGACTTCCTCGTTGGTGCCGTAGCGCTTCATGGGGATCGAGGCTTTGATCCCTGCATGCACGGCCGCATAGTCCCCGCCACCGAGTTGTGTCTCGATGGAGCGAATCATACGGTTATCAATCGGCCCTGGCCCAATCGCATTGACGCGTATGTTGGACTCGGCCAATTCAAGCGCTGCGCATTTCACCAAGCCGTAGACTGCGTGTTTGCTGGCGACGTAGGCGGAAGCACTGGAAAAACCTACCATTCCCGCAATCGAAGAAAGCGCAATCATAGAGCCGCTGCCACGTTTCTTCATAGGAGCGACGCAATGCTTCATCGCAAGCCACACTCCCAGGACGTTGGTGCGAAGGACATCCTCGAACTCCGCGAAACTGAGCACATCAATCGGCTTCACGGCTCCTTCGCTGCCAGCGTTTGCGATCAGTATGTTGACGCCGCCAAATGCTTGCACTGTCGCCGCGACCGCCGCTTGGGTCGCCGCTTCATCGGCGGCATCCGCAACCGAGTGGGCGACGCTTTTGCTGGCACCTAAACGATCCAGAGTAGCCTTCAGTTTGTCCGCAGAACGCCCTACCAGCATGACGTTAGCTCCTTGCGATAGAAAAAGCTTGGCCGTGGCCTCGCCGATCCCGCCAGTAGCTCCCGTGATGATGGCTGTCTTGCCTTGCAACTTCCCCATGAATATTCTCCTCAAAGTTGAACGGCCACTATAGCATCCAGGACTTCCCACCGCGCCTGCGTTATCATAAGAGTGTGCTAACTCAACATGCTTTTCAGGCCGAAGACACCCGCCTCGAACCCATAGCGCGCAAAGTTTTAGCCGGGGAACGCCTCTCCGGAGACGAAGCCCTTATCCTCTACAGCACCGGCGATATTTTGGCTGTGGGATGGCTGGCGAACCACGTTCGTGAGCGCCTGCATGGCGACAGGACGTACTTCAACGTCAATCGGCACATTAACCCGACCAACGTCTGCGTGGCCGCTTGCCGGCTCTGCGCTTTTGGCCGCAAGAAGGACACTCCCGGCGCCTACACCATGGCGCTGGAGGAAGCTTACGAAACGGCAGCTTCTGGTTATAGCGAAGCGGTAACGGAGTTCCATATTGTCGGAGGACTGCATCCTGATCTGCCATTCCAGTATTTTCTGGATCTAGTGTCCGGCTTGAAGCAACGCTTCCCGCAAGTGCATCTCAAGGCGTTCACGATGGTTGAGGTTTCTTACCTTGCCAAGCGGGCGAAACTCTCGATTCGCGAGACGTTGGTGAAATTGAAAGAAGCCGGCGTGGACTCGCTGCCCGGCGGTGGCGCGGAAATTTTCAGCGACCGCATTCGACACATCATTTGCGATCACAAAATTGATGGTAACGAATGGCTGGATACAGCGCGTACGGCGCATCAGATTGGGCTGAAGTCGAATGCAACGATGCTCTACGGCCACGTGGAGAACGATGAAGACCGGGTGGATCATCTTTTGAAACTCCGCGCAGTGCAGGATGAAACGAATGGCTTTCAGACTTTTATTCCGCTGGCATTTCATCCAGAGAATACAGCGTTGGCGCACTTGCCGAAAACAACAGGCATGCTGGATATCCGCCAGATTGCTGTCAGCCGTTTGATTTTGGACAATTTTCCGCATATCAAAGCCTACTGGCAGATGCTGACTCCGAAGATCGCCCAGATCGCACTTCGTTTCGGCGCTGACGATCTTGATGGCACCGTGATTGAAGAAAAGATTTATCACGATGCTGGAGCGACTACACCGCAGGGCATGCGCCGCCAGGATCTGATTCGCTTGATCGAAGAAGCTGGGCGCGAGGCGATCGAACGCGATACGCTCTATCGTCCTGTCCTGCGTACGGCGACCACAGTAACTGTAGCGGTTTAAGTTTGCGCCACAAGTAGCTCACAGGTAATTCTCTATCGCCCTCTGTGAGTTTCGTCACATTTTTTTCCTTTCCAGGGGTGTAGAATCCGTTTATTGAGAAAAAGCGTCAAGGGATTGAACCCTCTCGCAGAGGCGACCCATGAACGTTCACATCAGTTACAAAGCCGCCAAGCATCCCGCCGTAGAACTCGAAATCCAAACACAACTTGAAAAGCTGGAACGCCGCTTGCAGGTGTTCCGCTCCGGCCTTGTCCACTTGAAGGGGACGGTGGAGCACGGCTCAAGCTTGGAGGGAATCGTGGTCGTGCTTAATCTGCGCTTGCCCTCAGGTCAGATGGCGGCGCAAGGGCGGAGCACGCTGGCTGTCGTTGCCGTGAAGATCGCTTTCGAAGATCTGCGGCAACAACTTAACCGGCACAAGGAAGTGTTGCGGGACTTTCGCCGAGTACGCCGGGATCGCGCCGCAGGAGTTTCACAAGTTCCTTTCGAGCAAACTCTCGCCGCCATTCATCCTCAGGAAGTTTCAGCCGACGATATCGCTCTCTACGTAAACACCAATCTTCCGCGGTTGCGACGTTTTGTCGAGCGTGAGCTGGCATTTCGTGAAGTGGAAGGCGAGCTCGCAGCAGGTTCAATTGCGCCGGAGGAAGTGCTGGATGAAGCCATTCTGTCAGCCTTGGGCGATGGGCATGAACGTCCGGAGAAGCTGGCCATCGAGCCATGGCTCTATCGCCTCGCTCTGCATGCCATTGACGCTTTGTGGGCGCGCGATGGCTCTCGCGAAATGGCTGTTCCACTGGAAAAATCGGCGCGTACACCCAGCGTCATGACGAATGAATCGCATCTGCAATTCCACCAGCCGGATGAGTGCCTCATGGAGGAAGACGTGGTTGCCGACCGCCGAGCAGCCAATCCGGAAGAATCGTGCGCCTCCCGGGAATGGGTTGCCATAACGGAATCCGCATTGCGGGGTTTGCCCCGGCCTGACCGCGAAGCTTTTTTGTTACAGGCCGTTGAAGGCTTTACCCTGGAAGAAGTAGCGGCCATCACAGGGCGTGACGCAGAAGATATAAGGAACTCCGTTGGCGCAGCGCGGGATCGGCTTCGCGAATTGGTTCCGGACGAAACGGTGCACATGAATCACAGAGCGCTAGCTTCCAGACGCGCGTCTTGAGCCTCGAGCTTCCAGATGCAGGTTATTTTGGAGGCGTGCTCGTGGTGGCGAGGATGATTCTCATAAGCTCTGCCGCCAGGTCTGCGGCATTGCCTTTCTCCAAATTCATAAGCACGACCACCCCGCACTGACGCTCGGGCGCGATCACGATGTCTGTGCTGGTTCCTTGCTGTCCGCCGCTGTGTCCTACAGTCAAAATACCCGCTTCTTTTCCAACGCCCCAGCCCAGACCGTAACCGGTTTCCTTCCCGTCCGCAGTCTTCAGCGAGGTCCACATCAGATCCCGAGTGGAGTGTTGCACGATACGGTCTTTCAATAGAGCTACTTCAAATTTTGCCAGGTCTTCCGCCGAGGAAAGCCAGCCGCCGCCAGGAATCTTGTAACTCGAATCTAAGAAGTCGGCGTTCACAACCGCTCCTGTCTTATCTTTCTGGTAAAAACGCGTGCGATAAGGAATCACGGCGTAGCGATCATCCGTGCGCGTGTGAGTCATTTCGGCGGGGCGAAGTATATTCTCCTCGACGTAATTGACATACCTGGCACCCGATGCGCCCTCGACGGCGCAACCCGCTAAGGTGAATCCGTGCGTAGTGTAGTGAAACGCGGTGCCCGGTTTATCGAGCAGTGGATCGCTCTTGAAAAATTGGAGGCCACCCTCAATTGGATTCGCAAAGTGTTTGGTGTTGCCGATTTCGGGGTCGTCCTGTGAATCGCCTTTGTAGTGCCGAATTCCGGAGAGATGCCCAAGGACCTGCCTCGTCGTGATCGGCGTATCCTTCGTCGGAAAGGCCGGACAATACTTCTGCACAGGAGCGTCAAGATCGAGCTTGCCTTGTTGCCAAAGCAGTATCCCAGCGGTCGCTGTGATTGGTTTTGAGATAGAAGCTAGTCGATAAAGAGTCTGCGACGTTGCTGGCACGAAGTTCTCCAAGTCGGCCATTCCGAATCCCGCCGACCATTCGTATTCACCGTTTTCGACGACGGCGACGGAGGCTCCCGGAATGCTGTTGGCTGCCATGAACTTGGCAGTCGCTGCCTCGATTTGTGCTTTCTTTTCGGGAGCAAGCTTGCCGGTTTGCGCGGGAGACGGGACGGCAAAAGCAAACCATAATGTGAGGCCAGATGCCGCGATAAATAGTCTGTGTTTCATAAGTGAAAAACAGCAGTTCCATTGGCTTGGTGTCGAATGCATGTTGCCTCTTTAAGTGGGGCGATCAGAAGTATAGCGGATTCGATGTGATGGGCCATGACACGGTCGAGTCCGATCCTCGGTGAACACCCGCTTGTCATCCCGAACGGCTCCATCGTGAGGAATCTGCTATTCTTCGTGGTGCTTTTCAAAGGAGA
>JAYVEP010000069.1:0-14367 GCA_043749225.1 Acidobacteriaceae bacterium | reverse complement strand
CAGGCGACGGTATTGGCAAAGAAGTTGTGCCAGAAGGTATACGAGTTCTAGAAGCTGCGGGACAGCGTTTTGGATTCCAATTCCACTGGCACGCGTTCGAGTGGAGTTGCGAGACTTACGTCCATACCGGCAAGATGATGCCGGACGATGGAATCCAGCAGCTACGCCCTTTCGACGCAATTTTCCTGGGTGCCATTGGACACCCGAGCGTGCCCGACCACATCTCCCTGTGGGGGCTTCTCATCCCCATCCGTCGGCATTTTCGGCAGTATGTCAATCTACGTCCCGTGCGGCTCTTTGAAGGCATTGAAACCCCGTTGAAGAACTGGAAGCCGGGTGAAATCGATTTCTGCGTGGTTCGCGAGAACAACGAAGGAGAATATTCCAACATCGGCGGTCGGCTCTACGAGGGGACCGAGGACGAGATTGCTGTGCAGCAGACCGTCTTCACGCGTCGTGGCGTCAATCGCGTGCTAAAGTTCGCATTCGACCTGGCTCGCACTAGAAGAAAGCACGTGACCTCAGCTTCGAAATCGAATGGGATCATCCACACCATGCCGTTCTGGGACGAGTGTTTCCATGAGATCGGCACCGCTTACCCAGACATTCGCACCGACCAATATCACATCGATATCTTGACCGCTCATTTCGTGCGCCACCCCGATTGGTTCGATGTCGTAGTTGGCTCAAATCTTTTCGGCGACATCCTCTCCGACTTAGGCCCAGCGGTCGTTGGGTCGATTGGTATCGCACCGTCCGCGAATCTCAATCCAGAACGTGAATTTCCGTCGATGTTCGAGCCAGTCCATGGCTCCGCCCCGGATATTGCCGGGAAAGGAATCGCGAACCCCATAGGGCAGATTTGGTCCGGTGCGATGATGTTGCGACATCTGGGCGCCGCCGAAGCAGCCGATGCCGTGGAACACTCAATTGCCGAAACTTTATCGAGTGCAAGCGTTCGCACTCCGGATATTGGGGGCTGCTCAAGCACAGAGGAACTCGGCGCTGCAATTGCCGCGCACGTGAGTCAGAAGTAGCACGAATCTTGCGTCTCTAACGCGCTGGGGAGTTGTTTTTCGCCAAAATGATCGCCCTCGGCGAAATCAAAGGGCTACGCGCCCGCTCTCTGCCCTGCTATTCATTATGATCTGCGCCATGATCTCATGTATCCGACATCTTCCGGGCTGGGTAATTGGTAGCTTCTGTTCCCGTGAAGACTTGATCTTGGAGAATCTTGCACTTGTAGAAGCACGCAGGACGAATTGACGTCGCGCCCCCCTAATTTCTCCCTGTTACTTCATTGAGTGGCTTTGGGCACTGACTTGTTCTTCTCGAAAGTTACCAATCGTCGTTGGCGTTGGTAGCTTCATCCCCTTGACCGGTTCGCTGGTCTTTGTGGCGGACGAGAAAAATCATTGCGACAGACGCGAGAGTAGGAGGAGCAATAAGAACTAAAATACCGCTGCGCAGAGCTTCAATCATTCGGGTACCGGCGGAGGCTGCCTGCGTATAACAAAGGGCACAGCTTTGGGAAAAAGCAAGCGGCGGGGCAGCGAGGGCGACCAATCCTGCCAGCGCCACGCACACGAGCAACGAAAGATTTCGGCGCTCGATCTTTGTCTTGAACATCTCACCCTTTCCTTCCGGCAAACGAGCGTAAAGAACGCTATTTCACATTCGAGTACGGCGCTCCCACCACCATGCGCGAGCTGTCCGTCCAGCCGAATTGCATCCCGAGCAACACAGAAACGGTGAACGCGACCACAAAAACCAAAAATACTCGCCGCTCCGACCACAAGTGCATAAAAAATAATACTGCCAGACTGGCCTCTACGCAGGCAACCGCCAGCATCCTTACGAACATTTGCGTCGGATCAAGGTTCTGATAGGCGATGAGAAACTGAAACCCAGCCAACGCGAGCAGGCAAGCGTAAATGACCAGGTCCTTCCCGATTCCGGCACTCTTATGTTGTTCGACAGTCGTCATAACATTCCGCTCCAGGTTCCCGCTCCAGGATGAGATCTAGGGTTCGATCTTAAAGTTCGATCTAGTGGCTAAGATTCATGAGGTAGACTAGCGGCACGACAAACATCCAGACCAAGTCTACGAAGTGCCAATAAAGCCCGAGTATCTCGACGTCATCGGCATTGTAGCGACCACCCTTGTAGCGCACGCCGACCACCAGCAAGGCAATAACGCCGCTTACGACGTGGGTCAGGTGCAATCCGGTAATACTGAAAAATGACGCCCCGAACAACCCCGTTCCCCATGGATTCTTGAGCAGAGTCATGCCTTCGGCGATCAGGCCTTGCCACTCGCGAATATGAAGCAACGCAAAAACAATGCCCAAAACTGCTGTCCCCATAGTCCAACGAAAAGATGCCGCTTTGTCGCCCAAGCGCGCTGAACGCACTCCGGCCAGCATCGTAAGGCTGCTGGTCAGGAGAATGAAGGTCATGATCGCCACGTTGGTGATGCTATGGAAAGGCCTGGGCCAGTTGGAAGCGCCATTGCGCAGGAATCCATAGACCACAAGACACGCGGCAAAAGTCATGGTGTCTGCGATGATGAACAACCACATCGCCAGCTTTTTTGAGGGAATGGAGAATGCCGTCCCTACCATCGGGCTGGTCGAGTGTCCGTCCATGGTCAACTCCGCTTGGCTCACGGTGCCTCCTGTATTGCCGAATTAGTTAGAGCTTGATCCAAAGCAACAGAACTAGATATACCCAGAGCGCGCCCATGAAATGCCAGTAACGCGCTGTCGCAACCATCGTATTGCGACGCAATGTCAATTTATTCAACTTATAAAGGACATAGAGCAGACCGCCGAGACCACCTAGCACATGCAGAGCATGAGTAGCTGTTAATACATAAAAGAACGAGCTGCTGGGATTGGTGGCTAAATACATTCCTTCGGCCCGCAGCTGTTGCCATGCAATGTACTGCCCCGCCACAAAAAGTAAACCGAGAGATAGGGTGACGTAGAGCCAGAGAGTCGGGCGCTCGGCGCTACTTCTGGTCCCTTTCATAAAAGCATCCACGCGACGGCGGGCAACTTCCAGAGCAACGCTGCTAACAAGCAGCAGAAACGTATTGAAGTAGAGAATCGATGGCAGAGCGAAAGACTGCCAATCCATCGACGAGCCTTTCCGGACAATGAGGGCGCTGGTGAACGCCGCGAACATCATGCTGATGGCAAAGAGAGCGACCCATATCGCACTTGACGAGGTCGGCGGCGAATGAGGCAGAACGGCACGCAGCCCGCCATCCATCGGGATGTTCATGGAGCCGCCATTCCCGGCGCCGGGTACATCCTTCAGATCGATTTGCTGCGGTTCATGGAGCGTCGTTGCCATATCGAATTCGACTTCCTTCCTGCTGCAAGACGGTGAATGCGCGAGCTACTTCTCTTCGAATTCCGTCTCCACCTGTTCGTCCGAGGTCTGCATGACGTAGTCGCCGACAGAACTCTTCACGCCATACTGATAAGGATCGTGATAGACAATCGGATGTTTGCCGCCGAAATTGTCCCAAGGCGGTGGTGTGGATGTGCTCCACTCCAAAGAAGTTGCTTCCCAGGGATTGTCCGGAGCAGGCTTGCCCCAGAATCGGCTGTGGATGAGGTTGTAAAGAAAAATCAGCTGCGCGAAACCAGTGATAAAGGCCGCTATCGTAATGAACTTGTGAACCGGAATCAGCGGTTGCAGGAAGTCATCTACAAAGGTTGAGTAACGACGAATATTTCCAACCATCCCCAAGTAATGGAACGGCATAAAGATGCAGTAGGCACCTACAAAGCTGAGCCAGAAATGCACCCTGCCCAGGGTCTCGTTCATCATGCGTCCAGTCATCTTCGGGAACCAGAAGTAAGTTCCCGCGAAGATACCGAACATAGCAGCAACACCCATTACTAAGTGGAAATGACCTACAACAAAGTAAGTCGCGTGCAACATGATATCGATCGAGGGCTGAGCAAGAAAGAATCCGCTAACGCCACCGCTGACGAACATCGAAATAAAGCCCAGAGAAAACAGAGACGCCGAATTGATGCGCAGCTTGGAACCATACAAGCTGAACGTCCATATCAGCACGATGATCGTCGAGGGGATAGTAATGACCAGGGTTGGGAAAGAGAAAACGAGCGAAGAAAATGGATTCATGCCACTTACAAACATGTGGTGGCCATAGACCATGTAGCTAAGAACAGCCAACGCGCCCATAGAATAGATGAGCACCCTCTGGCTGAGCATCTGCTTACGCATGTTCGCCAGCAAAATGTGGGAAACGATACCCATGCTGGGAACAATTGCGATGTAGACTTCCGGGTGCCCAAAGAACCAGAACAGGTGCTGCCACAGAAGGGTAGATCCCCCCGAGTGCGGTAGTACTTGATCGTTGATCACCAGCCCCGAGGCGACGAAGAAACTGGTCCCAGCCACGTGATCGAGAATCACGAGGATACAGGCGGGCATTAGCACGGCAAATGCCGTCAATCCAATGCAGGACGTGATGAACCAGGACCAGGCGCTCAAGGGCAAGCGCATCAGACTCATGCCCTTGACCCGAAGATCAAGAGTGGTACTAATAAAATTCAGTGCGCCTAACAACTGACCCACACAAAAGAGAGCAATCGAAACTGCCCAAAGCACAACACCGGTGCCCTGTCCCGGACCTCCGACTGAACCTATCGCGTTGAGCGGTGCGTACTGTGTCCATCCACCCAGCGTTGGCCCATCGCCCACAAAGAAGGACGACATCAGTACCAGAAAGGCTACGAACGTGACCCAGAACGACATCATGTTGAAATGCGGGAACGGCATATCCTCGGCGCCCACCTGGATAGGCAGGAAATAATTGCCAAAGGCTGCGAAAGGCGCCGTCGTTAGAACGAAGAAGACCATGATCGTGCCGTGCATGGTCATCAACTGCAGATAGTACTCGGGCGTCATCACACCGCCAGGAGCACCGGAGGCTGAGAGGAATTGCAGGCCGGGAATGGCGGTGCTATTCCAAGCGAGATGAAAGCGCATCAACCATGAAAGCCCCATCCCAACATACGCCGCCAATAAGGCCAGCCCATAGTACTGTTTGCCGATTACCTTGTGATCCAGGCTAAATACGTGCTTCCGAAGAAAACCGGTCGGAGGAGCGTGATGTTGCGCCGCGGGCACTGACATGTCGTGCATATTCACCTCAAGAGATTGTGCGATCTCGACGTTCGCGCGTGGACAGCAAAATTTACTGCCCTGCTTGCTTCTTCAGCCAATCGTCAAAGTCCTGCTGGGACATCACTTCGAGATACGCCTTCATGTTGTAGTGCCCCAAGCCACAGAGCTGTGTGCAGACAATCTCGTACTTGCCGATCTTGGTGGCAGTGAAGTGCAAAGAAACATCTAAACCCGGAACAAAGTCCTGCTGTACACGGAGTTCCCGCACAAAGAAGGAATGGCCGACATCTTTCGCATGCATGAGGAGATGGATTTCCTTATTCACGGGAATCGCCATCTCGGCGGCGACGATGTCGTCGCGGGCATCCACATCGTGCTCGGGATCAAGTCCGAACATGTTCTGCGAACCTTCATTGATGAGTTCGGGGTGGAGGCCGCCGAACTTTCCATCCGTGCCAGGATAGCGAAAGTAAAAAGCAAACTGCCCAGCCTGAACTTGGACCGGCATGGCATTGGCGGAAGGTGCGTCAAGGTAAACGTTCGCCCAAGCTTTCACGCCAAACACACCGAGCGCCATCACCTCAACACCTACGACCAGGAGCGCACCAATCACCAAGCCCTTGGCGCCACCGGGAAATTTCTTGATCTTCGCGTCCGGTGCCGTGTTTGAAAATTTCCAAATGAAGAAGGCCAAAACAAACTGCGCCGCCAGAAAGGAGATTCCAGCCTCAGCCATCGTTTCCGACATCTGCTCGTCAATCAAAGCTCCATGAGTGGAGATGTTTTCCGGCGCGACCCAAGTATGTCGCAGAATCGGGATCGCGGAAAGAATCGCGATTACGACGATAGTGATCGCAAATAATCTTGCCATAGTGCTGCAGCCCCCAGTACCGCCCCGACCTTACTTCCACATCAAGAAAAGTGGCGGAGCTTAGAAAGCCCCGCCCCCGTTGCTCCGTCAGTATGCCTTCGCCTTGAAGGTGAAGTTTACGTCCTTGGTTTCGTTGCCAGTGATGGTGACATCGGCAGTCTGGGTGCCGTAGTCTTCATGCCAGGCTGTGATGGTGTATTTACCGGCCGGCAAGTTCGGCAACTTAAACGCGCCGCCACCCTTGCTCAGATCGTAGTGGTTTGTGCTCATGACCGCAAAAACCCCGTGCATCCAGGGATGCACATTGCACTTCACCGAAATGAATTCCGCTTTCTCGTATTTCTCGGAGATCGGCGGCGTTCCTGGCGGCTGCGACTTGTTCCATTCGTGGTTCACTTTGGCCAACGGGTGGATGTTGTGCGAAGTCTGATCGCTGTTCGTGATTTTGAGTTCCTGATTCACGTGCATCGGCAGCACGTGGGGCAGATACTGGCAGCCTTTCTGTTCATACGTAACAGCCTGCGCCGGAACCTGAGCGTCGTCCGGTGCGCCGGAAGAAATATATACGACCACATTCTCCAAACCATTGTTGGGTCCGGTTACAACCGATTCGGTCGTCAAAGGCGTGGCGTGCTGCTTGGCGCAACTTGGTTCCTTCGACATATCGATTGTTTTTGCTTTAGCGGGCGTGCCCGTGAAGGTCACCTTGCCGCTCACCGTTCCTGCAAACATCAGCGACGAACTCATGAGCAGCGTCGAAACACCTACCAGCCTTAACTTGGTGCGCATCCGGTACTTCCTCCTCGGGGATTGATATTCTCTTTCGTGAAATTGCGATTGCACAAGCATACGCCTGAAAGCCGCTACCTTCTCCCGTTCCCAGCGCCTTTATTGTCGGGCTCCTTGGCGGGCTCTTCCGGCTTCTTCTCTTCCGGCTTCGGTGGAAGCAGTTTCCCGCCCGCCGCCTTCAGCACTTCGTTTTCCTTACTCTTGCGTGTCTTCTGCAGCGTGCGCAGATAGTGGACCAAATCCCAGGCATCCACCGGCTTAATCACGTCGTTAAACGACGGCATCGGCGTGCCGTCAACTCCCGTCATGAATATCCGGTAAAGGTCTTCATTCTCGGCTCCGCATTTGAATCGGCCGCCGCCCGTGAAGTTATAGGGTCGGATCGGCTGGTCTTTGCTGTCCGTAAGCGTAGAAGCGGACGGGCCATCGCCGCGGCCCTCTTGCCCATGACACTTCCAGCATTCCAATTTCTGGAAGAGCTCTCCACCGTGGCTGATGCTCTCCAGCGTCACCGGAGTTTCAGCCGGAATCTTCAGCACATCCGCTGGCTTCTCATCATGCCAGCGTGGAGAAAATGATTTGATGTATGCGACCAAGTCAATCCTCGTTTGCGCGGTTAAAGGCGCCCAGGAAGGCATCGCGGACGTGTTGAATCCGCGCCCAACGGACTTATACAGATCTTCGTCGGTCGGCAGGTTCCCCGTTAACGTCGACCGGCATTTAAAGGTTGCCGCTGTAAAATCACGTGGTTTCGGATCCAGAAACGGTGCGTTGTCTCCGACACCGTCTCCCCGTTCGCCGTGGCAGCCAATGCAGAAACGCTTGTACAGTTGCTTCCCGGCATCCGCGTGACCCGTCAGGCTCCCTACATGAGCTTCCTGGGCGCCGAGGCTCGCGGCAACCGCCACGATCAGCACTCCCACAAACGATAGACGCTGCGCTGCTCTTACCATAGGTCAACCCTCTCTAGAAAATAAAGTCGAAGCCGAGAAATACGCTGCTGCTTGTGCTGTCGTTTCCAGTCGGCGATATGCCTTTGCTGGAAACTCGGGAGTATTCATTGTGGATGGCAAACCCGTCCCGACTGTTCATAAACGGATACCAGCGATAACCGAACGTCAGCGCATTCAAATTGCCGAAATCTTTCGTCAAACTATCCAGAGGCTGCTGGGACATCCGTATGGTATCGAAGCGGTTGATCAGGATGAACTGCGGGTTCACGGTATAGTGCGTCTCCACCAGGAAGCCATTCCACGAAGGGTCATGCGCCCCGGTCGGCAGCGCTGCATTCGCAGGTGTCGCTGTCGCCAGGTACGCGCTTTCTTTGCTGCGCGTGTACATCGTCGTGACGTCCAGCTTCTTCAGATACCACATCCCGAAAAAGCCGAGCTGCGAGTACATCTTGTTTCCCACACCTGTACCGGGGAGGAAGTTACCTCCCGAGGTCAGTCCGTATGTGGGATACATTCCAACGTATGCGAACGCTCCAACTCTCTGCAAGCCAAGACCACCCGCCTCGAAAGCCTGACTGAACGTTAGGAACGTGTCATAGCCCCGATTGGTGGGCAGGCTCACATTTCCATCCGTGGCGCTCACAACCGCCACCGAATAACGCGTAGAGCTATTTTTCGAGTGGCCCCCGACCTCGAAACCGAGCTGGTTGTCGCCTATGCCCGTAGAGAGCGGACTGGGTAAGTCAGCACCGATCGATCCCGGCAACCCGCCTTGGGGCCGAAAATGGTAAGCCCGGTACGAGCCGCCGTTCGCGGAGAGCGTCAAGATTCGCTTTTCCGAAAGGAGGTTGTCGAGTTCGAACTTCCCAACCTTCACATTCAGCCACGAGCTCTTGAGCAGGTTGTCAAAACGCACCCAAGCTGACTCGAAGTGGAAGCTCGCCGTGTTGTCAGCGGACGGTGTGAGAAGGAAAGAAATGTTCTTGGACAGAGTGCCTGCCGTTAGAATGTCGAGACCCGATAGATCGAATCCGTGCGTCGTAACGCTCTGTCCAGTGGGCACCTGATCGGTTCCGACGCGATCAGTATTTTCGCGGTGCCAGTGCGGCGTGATGCGGAAGCTCACGGGCCAATAGGAGGGGTCTTTATAGATGGGAGAATCACGGTCGTTCCCCATTTGGTACCCGTTGTCTTTGAAGACCTGCCCAAAGTTGTTGAGCTTGGGCCAAGCCTCGTGGCAAGCGGAGCAGGGCATGCCGAACTTCCTCGCAAATGCGGGAATGGCGGCGCTGGGCTGAGTCAGGGAAAGCATCGTGGCGAGGACGAGCAGTCCAGTGGTCAGACCATAGCACGCCCCGAAAAACCTCTTGAAAACCTTACTGACGCCGACAAATGCGCGCATGCAATCTCCTGGGGGCCGGTAGGTTTGGATCTAAACTGATTCCCAAAGTGCGGAAACACGAACGCCGTATCCTACCTGTGCTCAGAGGGGTATTGCAAGAAACATTACAATTTATTTACAAAATCGTGACATTTGCCTCACATTTATGATGGTGGAGAAACAAATGGTCGTAGTTTTTCTTTTCTTGAATTTCGGCTTGACACTGGCTTGCCCGACGGGATACCTAATAAGTAGTTGCACGCGTCGAGCGCTTCGAAGAATGATCGACAGTCGCTAACCAAAAGTTTTTCTTCGGCTCACTGCATTTTCGCGACTCACAATATGCCTGCTTCATTTTCCCTGCGCTCCTTGAAGATCGGCATCGAACGCCTCTTGAGAATTTCAGTTCTGGCCGTTTTGTGCCTGACAAATGCCTTGCCAGCAGCCACATTCCCAAAGGCAACCGACAAATCCTCGGAGAAATCCAAAAACAAGCCCGGAGCTGGCGGCGGGCTAACTACCGAACTTGCAGCGTCGAAAGAGGACGTACTGCAAGCCTTGCAGGAAGTTCTGGACAACTTGGAAATCCGCGGCACATATCAGTACGAAAAGGAAAAAATTCTTACCGGTGCGAGTCGAGTTGAGTCGGCGCGAGCTTTTGGAGAATGGAAAGGTCCTGGTCAGGCATTCTTTAAGGTTGCGGCGGACGTAATCGCGCCCCGCCATTTCAGGGCTAGTGCCGACATTGGTACCGTCAGCGTGCGCTACGTCGTCGAGAGTGTTGCCCGTGCCAAGACACGCCTTCAGATTGACGCGGTATTTATAGAATCGGCCCACCGCGAAGTGCACCCCTCGGAGGGCGCAGTCGAATCGGGCGAACTGGGCGCCATCCAGGAGCATTTGGACGCCATTACCAACAAACGCAGTCAAGCCGCAGAGGAAATAAAGAGAGCAGCGCAAGAGGAGGCCGAGCGTGACGCGGAACGCACGCGTCAATCCGCTTTAAAGCTTTCCGCAGTTTCGTCGCTACAAGATCTTGAGCAACACGTCCACGATTTGCGGCAGCAAGTTGAGTCCACTGTGAAGACAGGCGGCGCTCCCTTACGCGGTGCACCGTTCAAATCTTCGCCCTCTTCGCAGACAGTGGCTGGTGGAATCGAGGTGGTGATCCTGATTGTCACGCCGCGATGGTACGGAATTGAAACACCCGACGGACATCGCGGGTGGATGCAACGTAGCTCCCTGGATGCCATTCCATGAGGGTGCATGTTCGGCATTTTAAACTGATGGAGATTCTACTTCTGGCCTGGCTCGCCGTGGCGGCCCTTCCTGGAAGCCCCCTGAATTCGTCGAACTGCGCGGCCGAGGAAGCTCGCTACGAACGAGAATTTTCGCGTTCTAAGCCAGACATCGAAAAACTCTTGCGCGGCCTGCAGTCGCCCGCTGGCTCGCGGCTTCCCATCCTCGAAGGCTTCGTCATTCCAGCGCTCCAGCCACTGGAGCGTTATGGCCGTGCTTATTACCAGTATTCGTTCGATGTGCTCGCGCTGACCCCATCCCAATGCCGGGTTCGCGCCGCGGCAAAAATCTCGGCGTGGTACCAGGATCCCGATCCCGCCAAGTCGTCCTACCAGGTGCTGCGATCCAATGGCCGCCTTGAGCAGGACATCCTGGACCGGCTCACCGAGGCTGTCGAAGCCGCTCCGAAAGTCGTTTCGAAGGCCGCAGCAACGCCAGAGCCTTACCCTGAGAGCGCCGCCGCCCACAACACTCCGCCCTCGGGGCCAGCGAGTACTCCAGCTAACATCGGCACTTCATTCAAGTTCCCGTCGCCGGGGACGTCCTTGCCGACCCGCGTAGAGAGTGCCGCATCCATCAAACCACCAGACGCCGAGGAGCGGCACATCCAGGAACTTCAGAAACAGGCCAAGGACCTGGAAGAGGTTCTTCGCAATCAGGCGCACCCAAACAACCTTCTGGTTGTGAAACATCCTCGTACACCAGTGGCGGCGCGTCCCTCGGCGGCAGCGGAAGTTATCTTGCTGGCGGACGAAGGAGATGAGTTTCAGATTCTCAATAAGCTTGGCTCTTGGGTTCACATTCAAATCTCCGGCATTTCCCGTGGTTGGATACGAAGCGACGATGTGGAACTTCCAGATTCAGTAAACGGAACATCGGGACACGTTGCAGCCAATGCCGTATCCACGCGCGAGCCCTTCACCGTGGACCGCCAGGAAACCGCAGCCTTTCCAGGAGACTGGGCGGCGCTTCGAGGCAAGACTGTACGCGTTGTCTGGGTGCGTCCGTCCGCAGAGGGGATCGCTTCCGGCGCACGCGAGCGCCGAGCCTTCGCGAGGTCGATCTTTCGCGCAACTTTGCCGAGTCTCACGGAGTCTTCGCCAGCGGAGGACGGGATCGCCATTGTTTTCGATTCGGCCGACGGCGGCATAACGGCAGCCACCTCCACAACCTTGAAAAGCTGGGACGCGGGAAGGCTATCCGATGCTGAATTTTGGAAGCAATGCTCGTCGGACCCACCGGAGGCATTCGACAGTTCGCTCGGTCGTTAGGTCGCATTCTTTTGGGAGCTTTTGTGCACGCCAACCGCACAAGACGAGCGACGGAGCAGAAGTTTTTGTCTTGCGCTTTAGGGATATATATTTATAATCGCCGCTGCTTTTGAAGGCTACGAAGGCGATTCCAAGCGCTCTCTGCAACTTGAGGGTTAGGTCTGAAGTCTATGAAAACTGCAAATAATTGCTCGGGTCTTGTCTTATGAGCGCAATCATTCAGCCTGTAGCCGTTCCGCACAATCGCATTTCCACGTTGCTGAGCGATTACGCACAGCTCACCAAAGCACGTGTCACCACGCTCATCGTTCTGACGGCATGGTGCGGCTACTATTTCGGCTGCGTGAAAGCGGGCGTCTCGTCAATCTCCTGGAACCTGTTCCACGCTCTGCTCGGAATCGGCATGATCTCCAGCGGCACTGCGGCCCTGAACGAAGTGATGGAGTACAAGATCGATGCCAACATGCGCCGCACGGCGCGACGTCCAATTCCAGCGGGCCGCATGAGTGTGCTGCATGGTGCACTCGTAGGTTTGGCGCTGACTCTAGGCGGAGCGCTCTATCTTGGCTTAATCCTCAATCCACTCACCGGATGGCTTGCGCTCGCCACTGCGGCGGTCTACCTGGCCGCGTACACTCCACTCAAGCGCGTGTCGCCGATCTGCACGTTTATCGGAGCCTTCCCCGGTGCAATGCCTGGTGTACTGGGCTGGGCTGCGGCGCGCGGCCGCCTCGAATGGGGTACGTTGGTAATCTTCGCCATCGTGTTCCTGTGGCAGTTCCCGCACTTCTTTTCGATTGCCTGGCTCTACCGTGACGATTACGCCGACGGCGGCATACAGATGCTGCCCGTTGTCGATCCGGATGGACGTTCGACCTCCTGGCGAATTCTCGCCTATTCGCTGGTTTTGATTCCGGTCAGTGTGCTGCCAACTGTAATTGGCATGTCCGGTCGCTTTTATCTCTTTGGTGCGGTGCTTCTTGGATTAGCGTATCTCTACGCGGGTACGCGTCTGACGCGACTGGGACTGCCCGTGGCGGCTCCAGTTTCGAAGCTGAGGGCGCGCCAATTGCTGCAAGCGTCGGTCCTCTATTTACCCTTGCTATTCGCGCTGATGATGACTAACTCCATCCGACCTTGACCTCCTGCAAGGTGCGATCCGCATTCCTGTTGATCATCGGGGCTGTGGCTTTCATTGCAGCAAAATCAACAATGACAGACGGCCCTTGTTGATGTATATTCGCGTGGTTCCGCGAATATTCTGGACGAAGAGTATCCGGATAAGCTGCCCAAGCCTAAGGGCTGGGAATTCCTGAACAAGTTCCTAAAACCCGCCTCACCAGGAGAATCGAATGAAGAGTGCGTTTTTTGTGGTTCTGCTGTTTGCGTGCACGGTAGCGTTCGCCCAAACAACTGTAGACAGCCGTGACGCTCAAGTGGAAAATCAGCTGCCAAATACGCGGCACCAGCCGCCCATGCTCGGTATTCACTGGGCCAAAGACTTTACACCGACAGCCGCATCTCAAAGAAGCGCGAACATGACCTGGCACAACGGCGAGATCATGCCGACTGCCTCCGTTCACGCGATCTTCTGGGGCACCAGTTGGCCGGGAGACACCTCGGATAAGGTGAGCGGCATGGATAGTTATTACCAAGGCTCTGGCGGCTCAGGCTACGCTCACGCTTCAGATGAATACAAGGGGTCGAATGGCCAAGTCACGTCCACAGTCTCCTACACAGGCCATACCGTCGATGGTTCAGCTGCCGCGGGCGGCGGCTCGACTTCTGCCATCCTCTCTGAGGTATGCAAGGTAGCGGGGACTGGAGCTGTTCATAATGGATACTACCCCGTCTATGTCGATCTGCCTCGCGGAAATGCCGGTTACTGTGGATACCACAGCGCTGGCACCTGCGGCGGCGTTATCGTCCAATTCGCCTTCTTCTGGAAACTCGATGGCGACGCAGGCTGTGACCCGGTCGACGCGTCTGGCCTGCATTCTCAAGGGTTAGCCGCTATCGCAAACACGTCTTCCCACGAACTTTCCGAAGCCCGCACAGACCCCAACAACGGCGGCTGGTACGACAGCCGAGGTCAGGAGAACGGGGATAAATGTAACTTTACCTTTGCCGATCCCTTGGTTACGTTCTCCAATGGGTCGCAGTGGAAGGCTCAGGCCGAATGGTCAAATTCGGCTTTCACAGCAGGAACAGGGTTTCCGAATTCCGCGGGGCAGAAGGGCTGCATCGACAAATAAAAAGAGGCCGAAAGGTAAGTACGCGTATGGGGGCGGTCCGACTTTGTTCGTGCCGCCCTTCCTTTGATTCGCGGATGTATTTTAAATTGGTCGGGGAGAGAGGATTTGAACCTCCGACCCCCTGGTCCCGAACCAGGTGCTCTACCAGGCTGAGCCACTCCCCGACTGAGGCTGCAAGCGGTTCTTTCCTAGGAGGAACCGACCGCTTGAAGACTTTCAATTATAGCATCCGCAACGGAATCTCCCTCGAACAGTCTCTTCCAATACAAGATGAGCCTGAAGGGAAGGCTTGATTCCAATGCAAGATGAGCCTGAAGGAGGGAGAAGGGGCAAGCTGAGGGTGGATGATCAGCGTGCTGGGAGCGGAAAAGCTGAG
>JAYVEP010000068.1:0-38351 GCA_043749225.1 Acidobacteriaceae bacterium | reverse complement strand
GCCACCCGCCCTTGAGTGGGCCACCAGTCGGTGAATCCGGTGCCCTCTTTTTGTTTAAGACTATGTAAGGTGAAGTGTGTGTCCGCCCAGGTTATCGTCCAAAGAACGGACGCGAACCTAGGGCACCCAGCGCCGGTTTGCATGTCTCGGGGTAGTTGGCGGCGGAGGGTTCTGATTTTTCCTCCTTCGCGCTCCCGTGGAAATGCCCCACTCAAGCCAAAAAGAAGGCTTGAATGGGCCACCAGCCAGCCAGCCAGCGAGGGAAAGAGTGAATTCCTCACGGTGGAACTGTTGGGAAGGGCAAACGTTGAGAGTCTTGTGGGTCCGGGTGCGGGGCCTCGGGGGCTGAAGCCCCGGATATTATTTGGCCTTTATGGCACGACTAAAGTCGTGCCCTTCCCGTAGGGCCTTTTCTGCGTGCGCCTCCCCAGTGCGGGTTGTGGTGGGAGTCCTGGCGGGGCAGCGAAGAGCAGATTCCTCCCCTTGGCAAAAGGCGCTCAGTGTGGGAAGGACAATCAATCAAGAACAAAGGCTGGGTCGCCGGGCAGGGGCTGAGGCCAGATTCATTTCGGCTGCTGAACGCGGCGCTGAAGCGCCGCTCTTTCACGTTGGGTTCGAGTTTGGATTGGAATCCCTCAGGGGCTGAAGCCGCTGTGTCTCTTGGGGTTGATGGCACGACTGAAGTCGTGCCCCACCCGAAAACATTTACGAAACACGCTCGATGACCTCGATGGTGATTACTCCCACCCTTCAAGAAACGAAGGATGGGGGCACCCTTTGTCCTGTTTAGACGAGAGAGATCAACAGCGGAAGGATGGGCCGCCCTCGAGCGTTCCGTGCTCGCCGGTTCCAAGAACGAAGGTCAAAAGCCCGGACAAGAGTGTCCGCGCCACACGATCAAAATCTGGCGAGCAGGAATGCTCGCCCTACACGTGCCTAGCCTTTCGCCCGAGCGCTCTTCTTTCCTCAAACTTTGCGTAGAGGGCGGCGTTCGTGCAGACTGGAGTGGTCGCCCTACATGCGCGTTTGAGGCCTCTGGCCGTGGGGGCTCGGGGAACACAAAGGATCCTATCCCTCTTTGCACACAGTGCTAGAATAAAGTTCATCACCTCAAGCGAATGTGCTGGGGCGTCGTGAAGGGCTTTTTGTGCCTTTGCGGCGGCGGGGAAGCCGTTCCCCACTTATCTGCGAGGCAGCAATGGATTCGGGACCACTGATCCCTGGCAACAGCCATATTCTGAGGGAAGTTCGACCGAGCTTTTCCACCGACCCCGGCCAAGGGGGCCGTCCCAATTTGTCTGTCACCGCGCATGAGTCGGCGCTGCGGGACTATTTGCGCGTGCTCGAGAAGCGTAAGTGGGTGGTGCTGTCGTGCCTGCTGATTATTCCCGCGCTGGTGGGGATTGCCAGCCTGCGCATGACGAAGCTGTACGACGCGGTGGGACGGATCGCTATTAATAAGGTGGACTCGGCGACGATTAGTTTTAAGGACAGCAACGGCGTCAGCCCTGGGGACTATTACGACCTGACCGATATCGACACGGAAGTTCGAATTCTGGGCAGCGATTTGATTGCGCTGGAGGTGATACGCCAGTTGAATCTGGATAAGCGTCCGGATTTTGGTGGAGTTCCGGCGAGCGCGGCGAACCACGGGAGCATTACGGCGGATCCGCTGAGCATCGACACGTCGCGCGTGACCAGTTTGCTGGCGCAGTTTCGATCGGGTTTGCACGTTGTCGTAATACCGAACACGCGAGTGATTGAGATCCACTACACCAGCCCGGATCGGGAGCTGGCGGCGCAGATCGTGAACACGCTGGCTACGACCTATAAGGAAGAGAACTATAAGACGAAGTTTGAATCGACCATGCAGGCTTCGGACTGGCTCTCTAAACAATTGGTGGATTTGCAGATTAAGGTGGAGACGTCGCAGGAAAAGCTGGTGCAGTTTCAGAAAGACCACGAGATTCTGGGTACGGATGAGAAGTCGAACATCATTACCAGCAAGCTGGACGAACTGAATCGCGAGTTGACGGGTGCGGAAGCCGACCGCATGCAGAAACAGGCGATTTATGAGCAAGTGAAGACGGGCGATCCGCTGGCGGCCGCGGCAGCCATCGCGCCGGGTGGAAGCGGCACTACGATGTCGAACGCAGCTTCCTTAATGGAACACCTGCGCGGGCAGCAATCGGATTTGCGGGTTAAGGTCGCGGAATTGGCAACGCAGTTTGGGCCCTCCTATCCGAAGGTTGCGGAACTGAACAACCAAATCAAGCAGGTTGATGCGGAGTTGCAAACCGAGACTACGAAAGTGGTTGAAGGCATTCGGAATCAATATTTGGCGGCCTTGCAGCGGGAAAAACTTCTGCAGGCGGATTTCGACAAGCAGAAGCAGGAAGCCAACAAGCTGAACGAAAGCGCAATTCAATATTCCATGTTGAAGCGCGATGTGGATTCCAGCCGGCAAATCTATGAAGGCTTGCTGCAAAAAATGAAAGAAGCGGGAGTGAACGCGGGCCTGCGGTCGAACAATTTCCGGATTCTGGATACGGCGCGGGTTCCGACGGCGCCTTCGGAACCGAATATTCCTCGCAACATGGCATTTGCGTTGGCACTGGCGCTGACTTCGGGAATTGGGCTAGCGTTTTTACTGGAGAGTCTGGACAACACTGTTCGTACTACGGAACAGGCACAGCAGATTTCTGGATTGCCTTCGCTGGGATTGATTCCGATGGGCACGCGCACCGACGAAGGCAGAGGCTCGCGGCGGCTGGCGCTGACCTCCTCCAAGGAAGCGGTGGAGCTGATTACGACCGCGCGTCCGCAATCGCAGATGGCGGAATCGTATCGCGCACTGCGAACTTCCCTGCTGCTTTCGTCGCTGGGTGCGCCGCCGAAAGTGATTCTGGTGACCAGCGCGTTGCCACAAGAAGGTAAGACCACGACGAGCATCAACACGGCGGTCGTGCTGGCGCAGAAGGGCGTGCGCGTTCTGCTGATTGACGCCGACATGCGACGGCCCAGCGTACATAAGACTTTGGGCATGGCGCCTGGTAGTGGGCTCAGCAATGTCCTTACGGGAACGGCGACGGCGCAGGCAGCGATTACGCGGTCGCCGCAGTTAGCCAACCTGTTTGTTTTGCCTTCGGGCACGCCGCCGCCGAATCCGGCTGAGCTGCTGGCTTCGGGAAATATGCGCAGCATGTTGGCGCAATTGCGCGAGCAGTACGACCACATCGTAATTGATACGCCTCCGACGCTGTCGGTCACCGACGCGGTGGTTCTCTCCACGCGTGCAGATGCGGTGGTGCTGGTGATCCGCTCCGGGCAGACCACAAAAACCGCGCTGCGCCGCGCGCGCGACCTGCTGATGCAGGTCAACGCCCGCGTGTGCGGAGTCCTACTGAACGCAGTCAATCTAGCCTCCCCCGACTATTATTATTATTACGAGTATCAGGAGAAGTATGGGGGGCAGTACTACCGCGCGGACAAGATGGCGGAGGAAGAGACGGAGCCGGCCGCCAGTTCCGGATCGGTCTGAAGTCGCCTACGATGGCCGCCGCGACGACACCGTCAACGCCTGTGAAGTTTAGACTGTTGCCCGTTCTCGGAATGGGATTGGCGACGGCGCTTGTAGTGTTTTCCTTGCTTGATTTTCTGGGCAGCTACTTTGCTGGGCGGGCGGATCTTGCCAGTTTGCAGCGAGCCACACGTCTGGCCCCGGGGAATGCGGCCTATCACACGCAGTTGGGCCGTTACCTACAAGTCACAAATGGAGATTTGCGTCCGTCACTGCAGGAGTACGAGACAGCAGCGCGGCTGAATCCGAACAATTCCGCGGCGTGGTTTGACATTGTGCGGGTGCAGCAGGTTTTAGGGAACGCAGAAGCGCAATCGCGTGCGCTGGAACAGGCTGTGCGGGCGGCTCCGAAGAAGCCGGAAGTGGCTTGGGAGTCGGCGAATTTCTATTTGATTCGCGGCGATCGCGAGCGAGCGATGAGCGAGTTCCGCATTGTTCTGGAGAACGATCCGCCATCCGCTCCGGCGGCTCTTGATTTGCTTTGGCGCGTGGAACCGGACGCGGGAGCGCTTCTGGAACGGGCGATTCCGCCCATTCCAAGCGCTTACATTTCGTTTCTTGGGCTGCTGATGGCGAAGCAGGAAACCCAGGCGGCGGCCAAGGTGTGGTCGGCTTTAGTGCAACTGCAACAGCCGTTACCGCCAGCGATTGGGCCCGCCTATGTGACATACCTGTTGGGGAAGCGGCAGGCGGAAGCGGCTCGGCAAGCATGGCTGCAGATGGCTCCGCTGTGCGGGTTGACGGCGTATCTTTCCGGCCAAAATCTGATCGTGAATCCGCGATTCGAGCTCCCTGTACTGAACGCGGGTTTCGACTGGCACTACGATCAAGTGCGGAACGTGAAGATCAACCTGGATGCGAATTCGGCGCCTGGTGGGAACCAATCTCTGCTGGTCACCTTCGAGGGGCCGGCAATTTCTGGAACAGGATTGTCGCAGGCGATAGCGCTGGCGCCGAATAGCCACTACCAGTTCAGCGTACACTTCAAGAGCGATGAGCTAGAAGGGGCGGGCGGGCCCGCATTCGTGCTGCGCGACGCGCTGACGGGGAAAGAGTATTTCACAACTGAAACACTAAGAAATCCCGGCAGCTGGCGTGAAATCACAGCCCACTTTCAAACCGGCGCCGACTCGCAGTTGGCAATTTTGCAGTTGAACCGCTTCCCGGCCGAAAAGGCGGTGCGGGGGCATCTTTGGCTGGACGAGGTGCAGATGGTTCGTCTGAATTTGTAAGCTAGCGGGAATGTCGGAAAGCTGAACAGCAGATTCCTCACGATAGAACTGTTCGGAATGACAAACTTCGAAAATATTTCAGCAAACAAAAAGCTAGAAAGGTCCTTGAAGGGGACTTCTGCATGGCGAACTCCGCACAGATATTGCCGGAACTGGAAAGCCTGGAATGGAGCCCTCGCGTGTTGCCGAGGACTGATTCCATTGCGTTGTATGGATCGCTGGTGTTGCTGCTGTTTGCTCCACTGGCCTTTGGAGCGGTGGAAGCGTGGTCTATTTTTGTTCTGGAAGCTGGAGCGGCGGGACTGCTGGTGTTTTGGCTGAGCGGCAGGCTGCGTGCAACTTCCGCTCCTGTGCGACAGAATGCATTGTTCGGGCCGATGCTGGCTTTCGCAGGGCTGGTGACTTTGCAACTCGTGGCGGGACTCTCTTCTTACCGCTACATTACGTGGACTTCCGCACTTCTGTTTTCGAGTTACGCACTTTTGTGTTTTTTGCTCACCCAAACGTTACGCCGCTCGCAAGACATAACGCGTTGCGGAATCGTGATTAGCAGCTACGGATTTGCGATGGCGGTATTTGCGCTGCTGCAGGATCTGACTCTGGATGCCAAGGGAGGCAAGATCTATTGGCTGCGTCTGCCGCGCTCCGGCGGGTGGATCTTCGGGCCGTACGTCAACCACAATCACTATGCTGGATTGATGGAGATGTTGTTTCCGATTCCGCTGGCGATGTGCTTGAGTCGTCGAGTGGACCGGGGGCCGAAGATCGCGTTGGCATGCGCGGCAGTGTTCATGGCAAGCACGATTGTACTTTCGGGATCGCGAGGCGGAATCCTGGCGCTGGTGACGCAGACCGCGGTTGCTATTGGCTTTCTAACTTTCAAGCGCAAGAGTCCGAAGGTCGCTTTGGTGCTGGGTGGGGTTCTTACGGTGGCGGCGGTGTGGACGTTCTGGGTGGGGGGAAGCGGGCTGGCGGATCGCCTGGCAACTTTCCATACCGAGGCGCACACGGAACTCTCCAGTGGTCTGCGATTGACGGTGACGCGCGACTGTTGGCGGATGTTCCAGGAACGTCCCGTTCTAGGGTGGGGGTTGGGTACGTTTCCGACGGCGTATCCGCCGTTCCAAAGCTTTTTTTCCAACGGCTTTGTGAATGAGGCCCACAACGATTACGCGCAACTGCTGGTGGAAATGGGCGGCTTGGGATTCCTGGTGCTGCTGTGGTTTCTCTTCTTGTTGTTTCGGGCGGGATGGCAGAAGCTTCGAAGCGAGAAGCTGGGAATGAACGGAGGAGTAGCGTTGGCGGGGATTCTTGGATGCATTGGAATTCTGGTACATAGCTTTTTCGATTTCAATCTGCAGGTACCGTCGAACGCGGCGTGGTTTTACGTTTTGGCGATTCTGGTGGCGGCGCCGTCCGTAAGCGAGCCGCGATTCCGAGGTAGCAGCCGAGAAGTTCGTCTCTAATTGGTACTCCTTTCCGTGGTGATTCTCTTTATGAAACTGCGTGTGCCGCATCGGGAACACTTGCGGGTTCGCCGTGCCCGCCAGTGGGCACGGATTGGCGGCGAAGAGATGAAATAAGAGCGAAATCGCTACGTTCTGAGATTGCAGTACACGAAAGTAGCTGGGCACATGCGCGTGGTCCGCGAGTTGCAACGAGGGAATTGTTCTGCGGGCTCCTACCATGTTTGTAGCCCGTCGCACCTGGAGTTTGGGCGGCGCGTTGCATGGAAGAGGATATATGTTTGTAAAATGTGCCAACGGAAGTTGCACCGAGCCGTTCCAATCTGGGCTGGCGACGATGGTATTTCGAGTGGAAACGCGCTCGTTTCCCGCAGCTGATTCGCACAATTGTGCTGTGGAAAAGGGAGGACCAGAGGTGGAATACCACTGGCTGTGTCCGGAGTGTCTCCACATTATTCTGATTTCGTGGTTTGATCATCAGGATGGAAGTAAAGTCGCAGGCTCCAAATCTGCGACGAAGAGCGTACATTTGATTTCGCTGGACCAGGTGCGGTCAGAACCTCCGGGAAACTGGCAGGAGCAAGAACGCCACCTCATTCTGGCAGCGAAAGCTTCGTAGGCGGCTACCACATAGAACCAACACATTGGGAACACACCGAGCCGTTGTTGGCTAAGTCTTTTGTTGACTCGCAGAACGGGAGCCTCGTTGGTGACGGATTCCTTTTTTTCCTTCAACTCGCAGTGCGGGAACCGCGGAGGGCGCCGAGGTTCACAGAGGGAGAGCTGGAACGGTCGCTTGATTGGCTTCCCTGCTTCCGGGCTGAAGTGCAGTTCTTCTTTTGCGTTAAGGCTCTCATCGCTGGCGCTCTTTCGCGTTGGTGACGGATTCCCCTTTTGTCTTCACTCGGAGTGCGGGAACCACAGAGGGCGCTGAGGTTCACAGAGGGAGAGCTGGGGGAGTTGAGAATATTGGAATCAATTGCGGGCGGAACTGGAGCCAGTGCATGCGATGACGGGCTTTTCGCAAGCTTTTGGGAAGAGCGGCGAGCAGGAATGCTTGCCCTACACGAGTGCCCTCTCGGAGAGATTGGATCTAGACTGGCAGTTCTCGTGCCATCGGCATTTCGGGTGCTGCGGTGTGGGACTGCGCGTGTTCTTGTATTGGTACAATCGTAAACTGTTGCGCGAAGATATCCAGTACTTCTGCGGCGACCAAGAGCTTGGGAGCGGCTGGACTTTGCATGGCTGGGAAAAAGCCCAACTCAGGACAATCCTCGGCGCCGAGGAAATCAAGTGGGTGTAGGAGAAGCGATGGCTGCGTGACTGCCCAGCGACACATGGCCAGGGCCATTTTCCAATACCGGATCGCAAGACCGCGTGAGAAAGTTGCAAGATAGAGTACGTAGCTGAGGTGAATGGGCACGCGAAAAACTGGCATGGTGGTGACGGGAATTTCCGTGAGTGGGCCGGTGGTGGTCTGCCAGCGGTAGGGATCGAGTGGACGGAAACCTTCTTTGGCGGAGCCGAAGAGAGTTTTGCGTTGGGTGGACTGCTCGGAACTCAGGCTGCTCTTGGCGAAATAATAAGCGCGGGCTAAGGGGCCGAGGAAAGTTGGAAAGGTTGAGGCATCGTATTGGTAGCCGCGGGCGGCGAGTAGATTGAGGAGCTGCGGGGAAAAGCTGAAGCCGGGGCCGCGAAAGCCAATGGTCTTTTTTCCGGTGGCCCGCGCGATACTTTCCTCGGCGTTGCGCACTTCGTCTTCGAGTTCTTGCGCTGTGTAGAGGTGCAGCCAAGGCTCGTGTTTGTAGGAATGGTTGCCGATTTCGTGGCCAGCGTCGGCGATGGCTTTCAGGGCCGTTCTGTTCCGTTCCTGGGCCGCATCGAGCCCTACGATGAAGAACGTGATCTTGAGATTGCGTTGGCGGAGGATTTCGAGGACGCGCGGGACGACGACGTCTAAGTAAGAGGGCAAGGTTTCCCATCCGGCGTCGCCGTGAGTCTTCATGTACGACCACTTGTTGTCGAGGTCGAGGGAAAGGCTGGCTAGAGGCTTAGAACCATTGGGAGTGTTAGACACGGGCATGTTGGGCTTGTTCCTCCCGCGGCGATTGGGCCAGCAGATCGGGGATGGCGCGCTCAGCGAGTTGTACGGTTTCGTTTACGTTGAGAGTGCCGTTTACGATGTGTGCTGAATTTAGAACATGGAGGCCCTCCACCGACATGGTAACGGGCGGCAGATTCTTGGAATAGTTGAGAGTTGGAATCACGAACACCTTTCGCACGCGGCTTACCTTAAAGGTTAGCAGATCGTCATCGGCAAGGCTGGGATGCATTTTCTTGAGAGCGGTGAAGAAGCTGGCTTGGATTTCGGCGTCGGTGGCTTCGAAGAGCGGGTCGTCGATGGCGACGTATTTGGGGAGATAGACGAGCGTGCGTCCGGCGAATTCTTTGGGGTTCACGAGGGCGGTCATTTCGATGACGGCGGTGAAGGGGACCCAGGTGTCAGTGATGTTGGTGACATAGTAGGGGGAGAGCGGGCGCTTGAGTAATAAGGAGGCGCAAACGATTCCCTGGTATTCGATGCCGCGGAGGAGACGTGTTTCGTCTGAACTTAGTTCGGAACAAAGGTCGGCGGCAGTGGTGGCGGGTCCGGTGAAGACGATTTGATCGTGCGTGGCTTCGGAGCCGTCGGCGAATTTTACTGTTATTCCTCCGGCGGCTGAGTTTCCCGATGCGGAATGAATTGCGCTGGCGCGGCATCCGAGGCGGATGGTTACGCCGGCTTGTTGCAAGAATTCCTGCATGCGACTGAGGATGCGGCCATAGCCTCCGGGGACGTAGCCGAACATTTCTTTTTTCATCCCGGAACGGCGGGCGGCATACATTCTGGCGATGATGGCCCAGATGAAGGCGGCGGAAGCTTTGGTGTAGTTGGCGCCGAGTTTTGCGCGCAGAAGCGGGAGCCAGATTTTTTCCGTTGTATTTTTTCCGGACCACTTGCGGAGCCAGTCGACTACGGAAATTTGTTCGAGAGCTCGCCAGTCGGTGACGCGGGAGGCGTGGACGATGGTGGCACCGAGGCGGAATTTGTCGATGAGGCCGATGGGCGGAAATTTCAGAAATTCCATGCTGTTGGACATGGAAACCATTTTGCCGCCGGTGAAGAAGCCGGTTTTAGTTTCAACCCACTGGATTTCCTGTTCCAGCTTGAGTTCGCGGAGGAGAGAGCGGAGATGGGAGTCGGAGAGGAGGGTGACGTGGTAGTGGCGGTCCCAGAGGATATCTCCGAGTTGCCATGCGCTGGCGAGGCCGCCGAGTTCGGGAGCGGACTCGAAGAGTGTGACTTTTTGGCCTTGCTGGGCGAGGCGGAGCGCCAGGGTCATCCCTAGTATGCCTCCGCCGACGATTCCCCAGGATTGTGGCATGAGATTAGTTGCCAGTAGTCAGTTGTCAGTTCCCAGTGTCCAAGCTGATGTTTGTTTAGCTTGGTGGATTTGATTCTGTGATTACGCCGTCATTGAGGGCGTAATTAAGACCACATTTACAGCTCAGTTTTGGAACGACCGGTTGCAGGTCGGCGGATTTGCCGATTGGCTCACCGCAGCGGCAGACGTAGCCGATTGTGCGGGCGGGGGCGCCGACTACGAGGTGGAAATCTGGGATGCTTTTTGTTACCAGCGAACCCATGCCGACCATGGCGAAGCGTCCGATGGAGAGGTCGTTGCCGATGGTGCATTGCGCACCGATGGTGGCGCCTTCGCGGACCAGGGTGGTGAGTGTGTGCTCGTCGGGATCGGAGGAGCGGAGTTGTTTCACATCTGGAGTTGTGGCGCGAGGGAAGCGGTCGTTGGTGAAAGTGGTGCCGGCGCTGATCATTACTCCATCTTCGATGGTGACGGCGGCGCAGATGTAGACCATGGCGTTGATTTTGACACGATGGCCGATTTTTACGTCGTAGGCGATGTAGGATTTTTCTCCGACGATGCATTGCTCGCCGATTTGAGCGCCGTGGCGAATGTGGACATTGTCCCAGACGGAACTGCCGGGGCCAATTGTTACGTCGTCTTCAATGATGGCGGTGGGGTGAACGCGGACTTTGGGAAATTTTTCGGGCAAGGTCGAAACTCCTCAGTGCTTCAACATAAGTGCGGACTTCAGATCCTTTAGGGGCTTAAGACCGCGTTGATAGTTGTGGTGTTGGCACGGCTGAAGCCGTGCCCTGATAAAAAACCTACCTCAGCGGCTAAAGCCGCAATCGCTGCCAGCGTTATCGCAGCGCTGAAGCGCTGCGCCACCAAGAGCAAAGACGAAGGCCAAAAACAAGACTTTAAAGCAAGAAAAGCAACAGGATCGAAGATCAAAAACAAGAGCAAGGATCAAGAACAGATCGAGAATCGGAACCAGGATAACAACAAGATTAAGAACAGAACAAGAGCAAGAGCAAGAACAAGATCAAGAACTAAGATCAAGAACAAGGTCAAAGAACAGGATCGAAGAAACAAGGGCACAAAACAAGAGCAAAATCAAAGCGGAGCAAGCTCCGCTTCCACATGATCGCACTAGATCACTAGCTTCGGTGCTTCTGGGCGTGTTGTGTCACGCCTTGGAGCTAAAGGGATCGGGAACCACCTGGCATCGCGCAGCGATGCGTATCCCGCTTCTACTACCTGGACTGATGCTAGAGCGTCTTCGAGAGTGACGACCAGTGATTCTGTGCCTCGGAGAGCGCGTGCAAAGTTTTCCAGCTGGCTGCTGAAGGCCTGGACCTTGTTGTAGCCGTTGCCGAAAACCTTCCACTCTTTGGAGCCGGCCATGAGGAATTTCGATTCCTTCCAGCCAACTGAAATCGCGCCTTGTGAGCCGTAGATGCGCAGGTAACTTTCGAGTTCTTTGTTGATCGACCAAGATAGATCTACCGTACCCAGGATTCCGCTGGTGCTGCGGACGAAGATGTGGACCGTTTCGTCGACCGCAAGGTTCTGGCTGCGTTTGCCTTCGACTACGTGAATTTCGCTCAGTGGACCGAGGAAATAACGCATGACGTCGACGGAGTGAGTTCCGTTATCGATCAACACGCCGCCGCCGCTGATTTCGGGGTCGGAGTTCCAGCGCTTGGTCATATCGACGTGCGAGGTGAAGAAGTTTTCGATGAGCACGACGTCGCCGATAGCGCCGGAATTGACGAGTTGACGGGCTTTGACTACGTCATCGACGTAGCGGAATTTCGAGGCCATGGTCATCATGACTCCGGCGCTGCGGGCTGCGAGAATCATTTCACGAGCGCTGGCGACGTCCTTGCAGAGAGGCTTTTCGCAGAGAATGGCGACGCGGCGTTCGATGAAGTCGCGGCAAACCTCGGGGTGCGTGTTGGGAGGCGTGCAGACGAGCACGGCATCCAGCTTTTCCGCGTTGGCCATGGCGATGTGGGAAGCGTAGGCGCTGCCGCCAACCTTCGTAACCATGATTTGCGCGGCTTCCAGACGTGTGTCGGAAACTGCGACGAGTTTTACTTCGGAGCAATTTTGGAACGCCTGCAAGTACGACTGTGCAATGGCGCCCGCCCCAACTAATCCAAAACGAATGGGTCCTTTGGTGGTTTGCGTTGTCATTATCGGAGCGCCTCCACGCACTCGCGGATCGAATCGGCAATATATTGAATATGTTCGTCGGTGTAGAGCTCGTTCCAGGGAAGAACCAGTACATCTTCCAAAGCTTTGACGGTCATGGGAAATTTTGCTTTGTCGTAGTCGACGGCTTCCGGACGCGCCAGGTTAAAAGGGTATCCACTGTTGCCGAACGTACGACGTTTTTGGAACACTTCGCACATGAACGAGGGCTTCTGAATGTAGCGCGGAGCGGAAGCGATGCCGCGTTCTTTCAGCTTGCCAGCGAGTCCGACGGCGCCGTCTTTCAGCACAGAGCCATCGACGGTGAGGCAATACTTCCAGTAGGTATGAACGGCGCCGGGAGCCACGAGCGGAGTCTTGATGCCCTTGATGCCAGCCAGCATTTTGTCCAGCTTGTTGGCGGCCTGGATGCGACGGTTGGCGACGGAATCCAGTTTTTCGAGCTGCGCCAGGGCGACTGCGCTCTGCAGTTCGCACATGCGGTAGTTGAGGGCGGCAAAGTAATGGTCGGGCTTGGCGTCTCCGTATCCCCAGGCTTTATTGATGAGCAGGAAGCAGCGGCGTCCGAGCGCATCGTCGTTGGTGACGACCAGGCCGCCTTCGCCGGTTGTCATGTGCTTGCCTTGCTGGGTGCTGAAGCAGCTGATGGTTCCGAAGGTTCCGACGAACTTGCCGTTTTCCTTCGCCATGAACGCTTGTGCGCAGTCTTCGATGACGGGGATGTTGTGTTGGTTGGCCAGTTCCATAATCGGGCCCATGATGCAGGGGTTGCCAAACAGGTGGGTGACCATGATGGCTTTCGTCTTGGGACTGATCTTGGCAGCGATGGTTTCCGCAGTGACGTTCAGCGTGACGGGATCGACTTCGGCGAAGACTGGGATTGCGCCCTGATAGAGCATGGGAGTGAGCGCGCCCATGTCGGTGATGGAAGTGGTGACGATTTCATCGCCTGGATTCGGGTCGATGGCGCCGATGGCGATGTGGATGGCAGCGGTGCCGGAAGTGCAAGCATAGGCGTGCTTCATGCCAATCTTGGCGGCAAATTTCTCTTCGAGGCGTTTGGTAAACGTACCTTTGGTGCTGGTAAGAGTGCCTGTTGCGATGACTTCTTTCAGAAGATCCAGTTCCGCCTGGCCCAAATCGCGGCCAGTGTGATCCTGATCGTTGGGCAAAGCCATAATGGGTCGCGCCAGAGTGCTATTCATGATGGACTCCTATATTAGATTTCGAAGCAGATAGTTCAGAAACTGGTAGGGATGATGGCACGGACGAAGATAGGGTTGTATTTTCGGAACGAGTTACAGTGGAAGAAAGAGAAATACCGGGGAGGAACTTGCCTCCCTGATCGATCAGACGCCGCATTTGGCGCATCCGCCAGAGGTTTTTGAGATGGCCGACGATGTTGAGGACGACCTTCATTTTCGATTGTCCCAGGATTCGGACGTAGAGTGTGGTGGGAAATTCGCGGATGCCGTGACCGCGCAGATCGAGCAGCGCCAGGGTTTCTGACACGCCGAGGAAGCCGGATTCCTGGAGTGCTAAATCCGCAACGGCGCTGCGGCGATAGACGCGGAAACAGCTGGTGTAAGTATGCAGCTTGTGGCGTAAGACTTTGCTGTACAGCCACGAGGCACCTTTAGAAAGGAAGAGTCGCCATTCGGGCACGTTCATGACGCGACCGCCTTGCGGATGATAGGGCGAGGCGGTGACAAGGTCGATGCCGTCGGTGAGGAGCGGGATCATGTGCGCGAGTTCGTGGGGGTCGTAAGTACAATCGCAATCCATGGAGCAGACGATTTCTGTGTAGGCGTGGCGGATGCCAGTAAGGATGGCGGCGGCCACACCGCAGTTGGTTTCGTGGCGGACGACGCGACAGTCGGCGCGTGTTCCAAAAAGTCGATTCAACAACTCCCAAGTGCCGTCGGTACTGGCGTCGTCGACAAAGACAAAGTTCGTTTCGTAATCCTGGGAGAGGAGTTTAGTGACACTCTCCAGCGTGTTGGCCAAATACGGCAGAGCCGGACGCTCGTTGAAGCAGGGGACAACGATGGTGACGGGAACCTTGGCTTTCGCAGGGCCGGTCTCCACGGGAGCCGTGATCTCTGGCACTCGCGCGGGCTTCGGGGCCGGCGTCATGGCGGGTGTAAGATCGAGTCCCAAGTAATCGGCGATGCTGCCGAACTTGTATTTCGCGAAGTAGTCGGCCAGCACCCAGTTCATCTTCTGCAGGTTGCGATACTGCCGAGTGCGCGCAAGCCAGGAGGCGGCGCTAATTCGCGGCTGATCGGGATCGAGTTCCCAGACGTGGAAGTACATCATGAAGGGAAGATCGAAAGTCTTTTTCCAGTGTGCGACCGCGTGTTTGAGTAGGGTGTGCGGAATCTGGCGGAAATAGTTTCCGCCGGAGATGGGCAAAAGATATCCCATGCAGTTGACGGTGGCGTGAGGGAATTCGAGGATGGTGCGCCCGTCTTTTTCGTGCTCGTGAATAAAGACGCCGCGGGCTGCGCGGTCGTAGGAGAACGGAACCACGCTGGAATCGTAGGCGTAGCCTTCTTCGGCTAGAACATCGAGCACCCACAAATCTTCGGCGGAACGGAGGCCTTGCGGAATGCGGAATCCGACGACGCGGCGTCCGCTGGCGATTTCAAGCAGGTCGCGGGAGCGGCGAGCGTCGTCGCGAAATTCTTCGCGGGTCATCTGGCGGACGTCGCGGTGGGCATAGCCGTAGTTGGCGATTTCGTGTCCCTGGCGAGCAATTTCGGCGACAAGTTCTGGCTGACGCTCAGCGATCCAGCCGAGGACGAAAAAAGTGGCTTTCACGTCGTGCTGCCGGAGTAAAGCCAAGGCTTTTAAAGTATTGGTTTCGAAACGGGCTTCGAAGCGATTCCACTGGTGCGGGCTGATGAGGCTCCGCATGGCGCCGACGTGGAAGTAATCTTCCAGGACGACGGTCATGAGATCACGGCGTTCTTTTTGCGGAATGCTAGAGAATGGCGTCATCGGGCCACCTTGGCAGCATCTGTGGTTACGCGGATGAAGTGGGCATGCAGGAGTTCGGCAATTTTTTCGCCGGCGGTGCCATCGCCAAACGGATTTTTCACGCTAAGAACGCGACTAGCCCAATCGGAATCGTCGAGGGCGGCATTCATTAACTTTTCCAGGCGGCCGGGCTCATCTCCCACCAAAATAGCGACTCCGCATTCTACGGCTTCGGGGCGCTCGGTATTGTTGCGCAGAACGAGAAGCGGCTTGCGCAGCGTGGGAGCTTCCTCTTGAATTCCACCGGAGTCGGAGACGAGCAGCCAGGCGTGTTGCAGAAGATGAATGAAGTCGGGATAGTTGAGGGGCTCTACCAGGTGGATGCGGTCCTGGCCGCCGAGTTCGGTTTCCGCCGCTGCTCTCACGTTCGGATTTGGATGCACCGCGAATACGGCTGCTACATCTTCATGAGTGCTGACGAAGTCGCGGATGGTGCGCAGGTGATGCCGCATGACGTCGCCGAAGCTTTCGCGGCGATGGGTGGTCAGGACGATCAGCTTTTTGCCAGCCGCGAGTTTGAGCAACTCTTCCGCGCGGGCGGTTGGAGTTGCGTGTTGCAGGATAAATTGGAGCGAATCGACGACGGGATTGCCGGTGACGAAAATGTTGGCGTCGGGAATGCCTTCCTCAAGCAGGGCAGCGCGATTCCCTTCCGTGGCGGCGAAGTGATGGGTTGCAACTTTGGAGACGAGGCGGCGATTCATTTCCTCTGGGAACGGGCTGAGGGGATTGCCGGATCGCAATCCCGCTTCGACGTGGCCTACGGGGATGCCGTGATGAAATCCGGACAGCGCACCGGCTAGAGCGGTCGTGGTATCTCCCTGGACGAGGATCAAAGAGGGTTTTTCACGAACGATGATGGGCTCGAGACCAGCCATGACTCGCGCACAGACTTCGTTGGGAGTCTGGTTGGGCTGCATGACGTGCAAATCCTCGTCGAGATGGATGTCAAAGAAATCAAGAAACGGGTAGAGCAAGCTGGTGTGCTGGCCGGAACTGACGGCGAGCGTACGAATGTCGGCGCGAGATTTGAGGGCGCGAAGCACGGGCGCGAGCTTGATGACTTCGGGGCGTGTGCCGAAAACACATAGCACGCACTGCTGGCGAGCGAGGTGCTGCCGCGGCAATCCAGTGCTTTGTTTAGAATCGATGGGCTGGGGGTGGCGGACCGATTCAGTTGATTGTATGGCGCTTCTGCTCATCCTTACTCTTCTTGGGGTAGGAGCTCCGCTGAACTAAGTGCAAGCCTTAAGCCACAGTAGCACAGACGGGAAGTTCGTTAAAGCTGCTTAGAAACAAGCAGTTAGAGGCTTTAGCGACTAGCCAGTCCGTCCATGTGCAAACTATTGCATAGGCTATGGAGGTTGGACCCTTCCGGGCCATAGTCCATAACACGATGGTAACCTGCCAGTGCACAGCTACGGTAGTGCACCTCTGTGCCATAGTTTTTGCGAGCGTAGGCGGAGCGAATATCGTGGCGGAGTTCAATGGTAGGATGAGCGTTCGAATCTGAGGAGCAGGCAGGAAAAATGAGTGACAATCGCGCTTCGTCTTGGTACATACTGGCCAGAGGGATCGCAGTAATTTTAGTGTTGGTCGGGGTTGGTCGGATTGCCTCGACGTATCACACCTTTAACCAGGCGTATGACGAGCCCGCGCACATTGCGTGTGGCATGGAATGGCTGGATAAGGGGACTTTTAAGATTGAGCCGCAGCATCCTCCGCTGCCGCGCGTGGCTGTCGCGCTGGGACCTTATCTGGCAGGATTGCGATTGCCCGAAGTTAAGTTCCGAGAGCCTACTCACAAAGACGGGTATGACTTCTACACTGCGGGCAACGAGATCTTGTACGCAGAGGGAAAGTACGCGAGGAACCTTACCCTGGCGCGAGTGGGTACGCTGCCGTTCTTCGTTTTGACGGCGTTTATCACATTTGTTTGGACTAGAAGTTTGTTGGGAGAGTGGCCTGCGGTTCTTGCGGTGTTTTTCGTGACAACGCTGCCCACGATTTTGGGCTATTGCACACTGGCCTATGTCGATCCGGCGTTGCTGGCGTTTCTTCCGGTGGCTTTGTTTGCCTTTGTGCGCTGGCTGGACTCGCCGAGCTGGGGAAGATCTGGGCTATTAGGAGCTGCGGTGGCGGGGGCACTGCTCTCGAATACGCCAGCGATGGTGTTCCTGCCGCCGTGCGTGGTGGCGATTTTGGTTTGCAGGTGGTGGGCGCGGCGGGGTACCGGGTTGGCTGGAATCACCTTCTTGCCATCAATCCGGCAATTTTTGGGGGAGTGGACTCGGCCTGCGGCGATCGTAGTTGTGGCGACGTGTTTTGTTTTATGGGCCGGATACCGTTTCTCGGTGCAGCCGATGGACCAGATGTTTGAGCATCCTGCGCAATCTGTGCGGAGTTCCCATTTACCGGCGCCAGTCAAGGCCGCGGCGTTGAAGTTAGTTGCGTTGAATCCAAGTTTGCCTGCTCCGGAATTCCTGCAAGGCGTTTACAAAATGCTGGGCGAGAATTCGAAGCTGTACCCGTCCTACATTTTTGGGAAGGTGAAGCGTGGAGGCTGGTGGTACTTCTATCCTGTGATGCTGGCGTTTAAGACGCCGCCCGTGTTTTTGCTGCTTTCGATATTGGGAATGGGCTGGGTGCTGGTTCGATTTGTTCGTTCTGCGGAGCAGGACTGGAAGCTGGTAGCGCCCGCGGCTTGCGTGCTGGCGATCTTGTTTATTGCAATGCTGATCAAGGTGAACATTGGGGTGCGGCACGTGCTGTTTCTGTATCCGCTGTTCGCAATTCTGGCTACGGTTGCGTGCGTTCGGGTTTGGGAGCTGCGTTCACGCTGGCCGCGAGCGGTTCCTCGAGTGCTGGTGGCGCTTCTGGTTTGGGTGGCATTTTCGACGGCTTGGATTCATCCCAACTACCTTACTTATACGAGCGCGTTAGCTGGGCGTCATCCGGACAAGAATCTGCTGCTGGATGCGGATTTCGATGCAGGTCAGAACATTTTGCAGCTGTCCCAAGAACTGGCGGACCGCGGAGTGAAGCAAGTACATTTGCGCCTTTACACGAGCGCTGACCTGACGAAGTTGAACTTGCCGTCTTTTGAATTGTTGGAACCCAACCAGCGGGCGACCGGATGGATTGCCATCAGTTTGCACAACTTGCATACGGGTGAGAGCCCTTGGAACGAGGCTGACCGAAATTCGTACAAGTGGCTGAATGGGTATCCCGGCGTGGTGGACGTGAATAAGACGATACGATTGTTTTTGATCGAGGAAGGCGAGCAGCCGAAGGGTGGCAATGCACCGTCGGGAGCGACCCCGGGGAAATAGCAGATTCCTCACGATAGAGCCGTTCGGAATGACAAACTTAAAGGGTGGTAATTCGGTTAAGAGTTTGCTCAGTCGAACGCTCTCGTCAAAAAGCCCCCGGCGAGAATGCCTGGGGCTTTGTAATTTTCGTTCCGACTTTGTTACGCGGCGACCGGTCGTTCCTGCATTCCGTCGGCGGACTGGGGGACTGGGAGCGCGATGGGAGGTTGAGCCAGTTGTATGCGCATCCCCCACAGCAGCGCCAGCACGCCTGCAACAGCAATCACAGGGGTCTTGTAGAAAAACATAGTGAAGCGAGGATGCGAAAGCCTTGCCATCCAGATTCCGAATGGTTCAGGAATGGCGGCGACGGCGGCGACCAGCACGAAGGCTACCGTGCGCATGTGATTTTGCGCAAAGACGCTTCCTTCTCGCAGACCGAAGAGAAGAACCGTCATTGGGAGAACCAGCAGAACCAGATAGTTGTCCCAGCAGAGCGGTGAGAGCAGGAGCACGGCCGTCATGAACATGGAGCACTCCAGATCCAGCGCGCGAATGGGGTAAGCCTTCTGCTCTCTACGGGTGGCCAGCCAAGCTAGCAGGCCCAAAGAGACGATGAAAATGACACGGGCTAATATGGCAGCTAAGCGCGGAGAAGCTATTCCAAGCAGGACGGACTGGATGGAAAGATTCGCCCGGTAGGACATGTAGAAGGTCTCCACGTAATGGACTACTTTGAAGTAATCGAGTGTGTTCTGTCGGCCAATGATGGCAAAGGCAGTAGCCAGCAGAGAGCCAGCCGCGATCGCCGCTGGCCAGAACGCTTTGCGGTGACGAAAGAAGAGATAGACGATTAGAAGTCCGGGAAAGAGCTTAAGTCCGGTGGCGAGACCGATACAGACTCCGGCTGCAATATTGCGTTCGTGGCGCAAGAAGTACCAGCTTGCAGCTAGTAGCAGCGTTAGGACGAAGGTGATTTGACCGTTACGCAAGGTCATGTAGAAGGGGTACCAACCTAAGCAAGCTAAGGTTAGGGCAAGCCACAACCTTGAATCTTCGGCTCTACGGCTACCCAGTTCCTTGCGCAAGATTCGGAACGTACCGAGCAATGCGCACACCGACCCGAAACAGAACAACAGAACGATGTGACGAACGCCGAGCCAAGGCACAAGCGTCGCCAACAGCAATGTCATGGTGGCAGGATGGGCTTGGGTCCACGGATCGTGTACGAGCTTGTCGTAGGATTCCTTCTCGGCCTTGGCAACTTCCGGGAACCATGCGCCCAACGTGGCGGGAGCGGGTTCATGATCCAGAGTCTCCTTGATCTGGTCACGCATTTCGAGGGGAAAAACGGGCTGGCCAGCCCAGAAGAATTTTGCAGATTGAATGTCCTGCAGAATGTCGCGTGGAACTTCGTAGCTCGAGTAGGATCCGCTGCCGACATTGAATATCGCGCCCAGTGTGAGAACGATCAGAATCGGGGTGGAGAGAAGAAAAGTTTGCAGGCGGAGGTTGGCGCGAGAAACGTCTTTGGTACGGGCCCAACGCCAGAGCCACACGAGAGCAGCGGCGAAGGCGACCCAGAGTGTTCCATTGAAGATATAGACAATCGACGATCCGGCCTCAGCACTCCCAGGTGGCAGCGTGAAAATCGTCATAAGCTTGGTGTAACCAGGCATTGCAGGTGGCTCCACAAAAAAATTTGACGGATTTTTGCCAAGGGCGCTGACAAACTATGAAAGGAATTCTATAGGAGTTTTCTTGAGAAAGCGCTTTTTTTTCAGGTTCTCACTGAGATTAAACGATTGTTGGCGGAATTTGCCGGTGGGATTGCCGCTCGTCCACGGTGGCTGCCGTCGGATCGGGCAGAAGCGTGAATTTAGCTGCAATCCTCTGTATATTTGCAGCATTCTTAGGGAAATTAGCTGCTATTTTTTGATTACTCGGAAGTGCGGAAAACGCTGACTTCGCGGGAGCGGCGGAGAGACTTCTTAACAAAAACTGGTTACAATCGGCAAGAGAGAGCCTAGGCAGCAACCCTGCGAAAGTGGCGGAATTGGCAGACGCACCAGACTTAGGATCTGGCGGGTAAAACCGTGGGGGTTCAAGTCCCCCCTTTCGCACCAATAGGTTAGGATGGATTTCACCATGAAAAGCTTTCCTCTTCTAGCGCTGCTGATTTCTCTAGCAGCCTGCAGCAACAGTTGTGGGGGCAGCAGCAGCGTGGCTGGAGGTGGTGGCGGTGGTGCCAATTGCGACTTTCAGACCGGCGGCGACTGCAGCATTGCGGTGAATGGCGTTACCCGCAAATTCCTCCTGCACATTCCGGCAAACTTCCAGCCCAACCAGAGTGCGCTGGTCGTCGCTTTGCACGGGTCTCAAGGTAGCGGCTCGCAAATGGAAACCCAGTCCCAGCTCAGCGCGAAGGCTGATAGCGTGGGATTTGCGGTGGCGTATCCGATGGGTCTGCTCAGTGCGCAGGCGCACACGATTTGGTCCGTGTACTTCAATGATTTCGCTTTCACGGGGACGCCACCTGACGATGTCGCTTTCCTTCGCGCCATGATCAACAGCATCCAGGCAAATCTGCGACCCGATCCGAAGCGGATTTACATCGCGGGTTTCTCCATCGGAGGTTACATGAGCCACCGGGCGGGAGTGGAACTGTCTGATTTGGTCGCCGCGATTGGCGTGGTAGAAGGGGCCATTTCGGCGATCGCGCCTAGCGATTCGCGCACGGTACCGAATGTGGTCGCTCCGGTTTCAGTTCTGATACTGCATGGTAGCGCGGATAATGCAATCGCCTACTGCGGAAGTTCCACGGCAACGTCAGTTTTGGCTTCGCAAGCGCAGGCATTCAACTACTGGGTGGGACCCAAGGCGAACAAGTGCTCGACACTGAGCACTCCGACTCCTCTTTGCGACTCGGCGGGAAACATTACCGCGGTGAACGTGAAGATCGCAACCGGGTGCTCGAGCGGAGCCGAGGTGCGTTTCTACAAACTCACGGGCGGCACACACCAGTGGTACAACCTGGATCTGAACAATCCCCCTGGCACGGCGAGTGCTCCTTACAACTCCAGCTTTGACTCAACCACGGGGATTGTTACGGACGATATTCTTTGGAATTTTTTCTCCAGCCACCCCAAGCCATAGGGGTGGGTGAGGGAGTTGCCTCTGCGCGCGGAATTCGGGTTCTGGTTCGGTTGAATAGGCACTCGCTCGTTCTCGACGGAAATGGTATGCTTCCGGCGTGCACGACGCTGCAGCAATCCGAAGTTCTGAACCTCCACGGCATACTGCATTTGTCCGCGTGACGCACTGGATAACCGCAATCTGCTTCCTTGCGCTCCTGGTCAGTGGGGTTGAGATCATGATCTCTCACCCGCGTTTCTATTGGGGCGAAGTGGGTAATTCGTTGACTCCGCCGCTGTTCAAAATACCGATTCCTTCTTCACGGGGGACGGTGCCGACGGGCTATGGTTATGTGCTGCCCGATCAGAATGGCTGGAGCCGGTCCCTGCACTTTCAGGCGGCATGGGCTGTGGTGCTGACTGGGCTTGTTTACGCCTTGGTGGGTCTGTGGACTGGCCATTTTCGGAGTAACCTGTTTCCTGCCCCGGCGGACAGAACATGGACGGCAATCCGTAGAGTAATGGCGAAGCACCTTCGCCTTAAGCGGCCGGACGAAAGTGAAGCCTTTTCGTACAACATGCTGCAACGGGTCGCCTACCTGGCCGTGATCTTCGTCCTGTTTCCGCTTGTGATCTGGACAGGGCTGGCGATGTCACCGGGTTTCAATTCGGCGGTTCCGGCGGGCGTGAATATGCTGGGAGGGCGACAATCCGCGCGGACGCTGCATTTCTTTGTATCCGGATTTCTCCTGCTGTTTCTGATTGTTCACATTGCAATGGTGGTTTTAGCAGGATTCGGCAACCGCATGCGGGCCATGATCACCGGTGCCGTGCCCGCCGTCACTCCCTCTGTCGCACCGCAGGAGCGAACATGAACAAACTCTCACGCCGCAAGTTCGTCACCGCTAGCCTCGCCGCCACTGCGGGCGTTTCGGGTCTGGTCGCAGCCGCTAGCGTAGCGCGGCGCTATGGACTGGTCCCGCCCGATAGCGGCGGAATCTATGGCCCTGGCCAAACGCTGACCTACGCCGCACAACGCCTTCTGACGACACACTCGCTGGCTCGCGAATTCCCGCGCAGCATGATTTCGAAGGTCCCTTTCGCTAACGAAATCGCGCCTCCGAACGATGATTTCAAACGCTTGCAGACTGGAGGGTTTGCAGACTGGAAGCTTTCGATTGATGGAATGGTGGCCCGGCCTGCTTCGCTGACGGTGTCCGACCTCAAGAGTCTTGCGGTCCGCAGCCATATCACCGAAGTCGCGTGCGAGGAGGGCTGGTCCTATGTTGCGGAGTGGATCGGAACGCCACTGCTGGAAGTCGTAAAGGCGGTCGGGCTGGTGCCGCAGGCGCGCTATATCGTTTACTTTTCCATCGACCGCAACTGGTGGGACAGCATCGACATGGGCGACGCGCTACATCCCCAGACGCTGCTGTGCTGGGGAATGAACGACGGAGATCTTCCTGTGTCCTTCGGAGGACCGCTGCGGATGCGCGTACCTCGGCAACTCGGGTACAAGAGCGTTAAATTCATAAACCGCCTGACGGTCACAGACTCGCTCAAAAGCTTCGGTCAAGGCCTCGGCTCTGCGTCGCCGGAGAGTGGTTATGCCTGGTATGCGGGCATTTGAGGCGGGCGCGGGACTAGCTGAGTTTGCGGAATACCAACTGGTTGCAGCCAAGACTATTGGTCGATTCGAGCACTTCGAGAGCAAACCCGCGTTCGCGGCAAAAAGCCAGTAGCGCGCCGGGGCTGGCTACTTCAAAGGGCAAACCTCCAACCCAATCCCTGAGATCGTGCCATCGGCTCATGCCGCGGAGGGGCTGGTAGTACCTACAGGAGCCGAACTGCCAAGGAGCTAGCTCGGCCCCCCAGGTTGCCTTAAGATGTACTACCCATTTTGACCATTGCAATCGGGTCTGGCACTCTTAACGCTTGATTGATGAGCTGCTCGTCTGGTCGTCTCCTCTGGCCGAGGAATCTGGTACGTGGGCCCCATACGAATAAAGGCCAAGGTACAAGACAAAGATTGATCTCAAAACGAGATTTTGGAGAGTTCATGTCCCCCCTCCCCCGATATTGCTGTGGATTTTTGTTGTTGCTGCTAGCGGTAACTCCTGGAATTAGCCAAACCACGACGCAATACACATTGAAGTACGGTAACCCTGCCATCACACGTTACTATGCGGTGACGCTGCCCCCGAAAAGCGTACCAAACCCCGCCATGATCGTTTCTCTGCATGGCACGCGGTATACGACAGCGCCGGTGACGGATCACGATTACGGGTGGATTTACACGTGCAAACAGGCGGCGAACAACTGTATTGTTGTGACGCCTTCGGCGACTTATGATCCGGTGTGGAAATACTATTTATGGAATGCGGAATTCTTTGACGGCGGCACGTTTTCGAAGCCGAAACCTCCGCAGACAAAGTATCCGGACGATATCGGCTTCTTGCGTGTTCTGATTTCGACGCTGACAGCTAAGTATAAGGTGAATCCAAAGAAAGTCTTCGTAGTTGGCTTTTCCTCCGGAGCATTCATGGCGGACCGGGTGGCTGTGCAACTGTCGGATTTAGTGGCGGCGGTCAGCGTGAATTCAGGAACACTGGAGAGTCAGGTAGGAACCATCGGTGTACCGCCCGCTGCCGCCCCGGTTTCCGTTTTGGCGTTCCACGGAACTGCCGATAACGACAACACGGGAGTCGGCCCCTGTACCAAGAGTTGGTTGTGGAACAGGACCACGATGCACAAAGCAACCGTGGATGACACTTTTAACTACTGGACGAAGCAGAACTCGTGCACGACGTTCGTGACCACAAAAGCGCTGTGCTCCGGGTTCACCAATAACGATGCGACCTCGTGCACCAACGGGACGGAAGTTAAGTTCGTTTGGGAAGTTGGCAACGGACACAAGTATCTGACCAGCAATAACAATACGGTTTGGGCTTGGTTCAACGCGCACGCAAAACCGTAGTACTGGCCGTTTTGCGAGAATCAGTTTGACTATCGGAAAGCGGAAAGCAGCCGTGGATTGACGGTTCGCTTCCCGCTTTCAATTTGGCCCCTTTTGCCTCTTTCGGGATTCTTGCTGGCACGCGTTTGTTCGCGTGCTCTCCCCGCCGCTTCCCTCCGCTCGCGCTACCAGCTAAACTAGCTATGCCATGATCAATCCAACTCAGCCCAATATTAAACTTACCGAGACCGAAGATTATCGCGAGACCTATGCCAACAGCGTGCAGGTTCGCGTCAACGTGTGGGATTTCTTTCTCATCTTTGGCACCCTGCAGCAGCAGAGCGAGACGCAAGTGGAAGTGCGGAATTTTCAGGGAATCTACCTGAGCCCGCAACAGGCTAAAGCGCTGGCGGCGATTTTGCAGCAAAATATTGCAGGCTATGAAGGCACGTTTGGTGAGATTAAGCTGGACCCGCGGATGGTTGGGTCGGGGCCGGTGAATTAGCGCTGCCTGCCGTCAAGGACACACACTGAAACAGACTACCTCCACTCGCGCCGTTCGCGGGGCTTTCTTATTTCTGCTTCTTTTTGCCGCGCTTGTGGCGTCGCATGCGCCCTTACTGCGGCTTCCGTTCATTTGGGACGAGGCGGGATATTACATCCCTGCGGCGCATGATTTGTTCCTGACAGGAAGTTTGATTCCGCAGTCGACCGTCAGCAATGCGCACCCGCCGCTGGTGCTGGCGTGGCTGGCATTGTGCTGGAGAGTCTTCGGATACTCGATTCTCGTGGCGCGCGTGGCGATGCTGGCTGTGGCGGCCTTTGCACATACTGGGCTGTACCGTCTGGCGGAACGGGCGAACAATCGGAGCGTCGCGATTGGGACGGTGCTTTTGACGGCGCTATATCCGGTATTTTTCGCGCAGAGTTCGTTGGCGCACATGGATTTGGCGGTGGCTGGGCTGACGTTTTGGGGGCTGAGTGCTTATCTGAATGACCGGCGCTGGACTACGTTTTTCTGGTTCTCTTTGGCCGCGCTGGCTAAGGAGACCGCGATTCTTGCGCCATTTGCGCTGGGGGCGTGGGAGTGTGCTGGGTACTTGTTTCGCTCCGACAAGTGGCAGAGATTGCAGCTTTTTTCGGAACGGAGCTTGGCACGCATCGCTGCGCTGGTTGCAACCGCAATTCCGCTGGCAGTGTGGTTTGCGTATCACTACTCAAAGACGGGATTTGTTTTTGGCAACCCGGAATTCTTTCGCTACAACGTGCAGGCAACCGCGCATCCAGTGCGGATTGTCTTTGCGTTGTTGGGAAGGCTTTGGCAGACGTTTGTGTACATGGGGTTGTGGGCGGTGACCGCTGTTACGGTGTATGCGATGTCGCGGCCAGCGTTGCCTTCTTCTGTGTGGCAATCGGCACAGGGCGATGGCCTGGAGGAACGCCCACGGATCGCTATCCCAATTCAGATTACTTTTGCAGTTGTAATTTTGGCTTATGTCGGAGCACTGTCGGTGATTGGTGGAGCCGTTTTGTCGCGTTACATGCTGCCTGTGGTTCCGCTGGTGATTATGATTGGCGTCTCAACTTTTTGGCGCAGGCTGGTTTTGTGGAAGTGGGTCGTCGGCTCGGTGGCAGCGCTGTTTATTCTGGGTTGGTTCTGGAATCCGCCTTACACTTTTCCGTTCGAAGATAATCTCGCTTACCGGGACTACGTGCAATTGCATCAGGTGGGAGCAAGCTATCTTGAGGTACGCTATCCCCGGGCGCGTGTGCTGACGGCGTGGCCTGCATCGGACGAACTGAACCGGCCTTGGCTGGGGTATGTTCACCAGCCCATGAATCTGGTGCGGATCGAGAACTTTTCTTTAGAGCCAGTGCAAGCTGCGGCTGCCGCGTCTACTCCGTATGATGTGGCGCTGGTTTTCTCGACAAAATACGAGCCTGCGTTTAACGTAGCGAGTTGGCCGCCTTGGGTGCGGCTGAGAGCTCACTTCTTTGACTATCATCGTGATTTGCCGCCGGAAGTGATTGCGCAGATGCTGGGAGCTCGGATTGTGATGCAGCAGCATCGTGGGGCGCAGTGGATCGCTGTTCTGGCGGTAGAAGGGCCGATGGATGCGGAGTTGCGTCCATCGGTCCGGTGAGACACTGAAGCAAAATATTGGCGCAAGAATATAACAATCGAGATTTCGCTTCCCGCCCTCTTTTGCAAAAAACGCGAAAGAAGGACGGGGCACCCCAGGGTTTCTTACCCCGGCGAGATCAAGAGTAGCAGCTCGCCTAACCTGCCATTAAATGGCAAGAGTGGGTTTTTACCACGAGCCAGACAACTCGTCCTTCGACTAGGCGCAGGGAATCGCGGGCAGCGAGTGTGAGTTGGACATCAATTTGTATGCCAAATTGCGCTCCGAACTGACCGCTGTCCACGCTACCGATGCATTCCACACGTGCTACGACAATCATGTCGCGGCGCGTGGCAGAAACTACCTTTCCCGGCAGAATATTACGGGCACTGATTTCTCGAGGCTCGGCGGTGGCAAGCAGAATGTCTCCAGCGCGAATGCCAACTTTGAATTTCGTACCGAGGGAAGCACGGACGAGCGGCGTTTCCAGGCGTATGTCACTGTTTGCTACGCGGCAGGTTAAGGTGCCACGGTCTTCGTGGACGGCTTCCACCACAGCATCGAAGATATTTTCAAATCCTGCCAGTTGCGCCACGGTTTCCATACGAGCGGCGGTCATCACTTCGTGCGGAACGCCTTGCGAGACGATTCGTCCTTGTTCCAATATGAGGACGCGTTCTCCGAGTGCGAAAACTTCGTCCCTGCTGTGCGTGACATAGAGGATGGGAACGCGATGCGCTTGATTCCAGAGGCGCAAGTCGTCCAGAATGCGAGATTTCGTCGGGACATCGAGCGCTGTGAGCGGCTCATCGAGCAAGAGGACGCAAGGATCGGTTACGAGAGCCCGTGCCAAGGCAACGCGCTGGCGTTCGCCACCGGAAAGTTCGCCAGGCTTCCGCTGACGGAGGTGCGTGATTTTAAAAGACTCCACGATCGCTTGCGTTCGAGAGTGCTGCTCGTGCCGGCCGAGCTTCGCTAGCCCATAGGCGATGTTCTGTTCGCTCGTCAGATGGGGGAACAAGGCAAGATCTTGGAACACGTATCCGATGCGACGCTGGGCGACGGGGATGGACACTCGGCGTTCGGCGTCAAACAAAGTGTGATCTTTGACGGCGATTCGGCCCGTGTCCGGACGGGCGAGCCCGGCGACGCAATTCAGCAAAGTTGTCTTGCCTGCTCCGGAGGGTCCAAAGATGATGGTGAAACCGGCGGGGGCCTGGAACTTGACGTCCAGTCCAGCCTCAGGGGCTAAAGCCCGGGTCTTTACGGGGCTGGGTGGCACGACTGAAGTCGTGCCCTTCCCATAACTTTCAGGAAATTGTTTTTGAATCGAAACATCAAGCACGCGGGGCACCGCCGTTCTCGTCATGCGCGTGGGCTTGATTGAGTCCGAGAAACAATGCTCCGCGGTTCACGGCGTAGACACCTGAAAGCGCGAGAAATGAAATTGCCAGCAAGACCAGTGCTGTTTGATTTGCTGACGCATAGTCGACTGCCTGGACTTTGTCGTAGATATCAATCGACACAGTGCGCGTGACGCCCGGAATGTTGCCTCCGACCATCAAGACGACGCCGAATTCGCCGAGGGTATGGGCAAAACTTAAGACAACTCCGGTGATGAGGCCGGAACCGCTGAGTGGAAGAATGACACGAAAGAATGTTCTCCAATTAGAAGCCCCGAGTGTGGCGGAGGCTGCCAGCAACCTGCGATCGACCGTGGCAAACGATGCCGCGAAGGGCTGCACGGCGAATGGAAGGCTGTAAAGGATGGAGCCCAGCAAGAGTCCTTCAAACGTAAAGGCCAGGGTGTGGCCAGTGAGCGTTTGCCAAAAACGCCCCAGTGGGCTTCGGGACCCCAACGCGATAAGGACGTAGAACCCCAGAACAGTTGGCGGCAGCACCAGGGGTAGCGCTACGACTGCCTCGATCAGAAATTTCCAGCGCCAAGGAGAGTAGGTGATCCAATAGGCAATGGGCAAGCCAAGGCATAGGAGGGCCCCCGACACCAGAGTCGCCAACCGAAATGTGAGCGTTAGAGCTTGCCAATCCATCTTCATTCCTTAAGAAACTGATCCTTAGATCTCAGCGGTCAGACGCCACTGCGTGTAAAAGATTGTAAATAGGATGGCGACGGAGCATCTGATGGGTCTACAAAGATATCCAACCCAATAGAGACTACAGAACGCAAACGCCCGAAGGTTCGCCAGCGAAGACACGGCTCAAAACTATGAAAGCAGCTCCAGACGACCTCGACTTTCTCGATACTCAGACTCCGGGAACGCCACGAACTTCCGGCCCAGTCCCCACGACGGCGACTCCTCAGCGTATCCTGAATCACGGGAGCCAACGCGTGAGTTTTGTGAAACGTTACTGGATCGCCATTGCTGCGGTGTTGGCAGCAGCGGCGCTGTACGCATATTTTGGAACGAAGAAGACAGATGCACCGCAATATTTTCTTTCTAGCGTGGACCGTGGCGATATCCGCGAAGTGGTCGAGGCGACGGGCACTATCAACGCCGTAACAACTGTACAAGTTGGGTCGCAAGTTTCCGGAACCATTCAGCGTCTGTTTGCGGACTTTAATTCTCGGGTAAAGGCTGGGCAGGTGGTAGCGCAGATCGATGCTGCGCTGTTCCAAGGTACAGTATTGCAGGCTCGAGCGAATCTGGAGAGCGCGCGCGCGAACCTTGCTGCTGCAAAAGCGAATCTGGAAAAATCACGCGCTTCCGCCGCGCAAAACACGGCAGACTACAATCGCACGCAAGGATTGTTCAAGGAAGGGGTTACCAGCCAACAACAGCTTGATCTAGCCAAGGCTAATGCGGAATCGGCGGATGCATCCGTCTCCGCATCTGCGGCACAAGTTACGCAGGCACAGGCACAAGTTAAGCAGCAGGAAGCTGCGGTAGCCGTGGCAGAAACAAATCTTAGATACACGACGATTCGCGCGCCAATTGACGGGACCGTGATCGCGCGCAATGTGGATGTAGGGCAGACTGTGGCGGCGTCTTTGCAGGCGCCAACGCTCTTCACCATCGCACAAGATTTGACGAAGATGCAGGTTTACACCAACACGGATGAATCCGACGTAGGCATGATTCGCACGGGGCAAAACGTTTCGTTCAAAGTGGATGCTTATCCGAAGGAAGCTTTTTTGGGACGCGTTTCGCAAGTGCGCCTGAATGCCACCACCGTGCAAAACGTTGTTACCTACAACACCATCATTGATTTCGATAATCCGGGACAAAAGTTGTTTCCGGGCATGACGGCGTACATGTCGATTCCGGTTGCGGAAGCGAAGGCCACGATCCGGGTTCCCAATGGAGCGCTGCGCTACAAGCCGGACATGAAGCCTGAGGATGTTCGCGCTCTGTATCAGAAATATGGTTTGGCCGGAGACAACGGACAGCGACCGAATACTTCCGGCGGTAGTGGAGCCGAGGGTCGGCAATCTCGCACAAAATCGCAGGAAGACAGCAACGCCAGCGCGGCTCCTACACGCACGCCGAGGTTAGATGTGGCAATTGTGTGGAAGCTGCGTTCGGATCAAACGCTGGAGCCGGTGCGCATCCGAACCGGCGTTACCGACCATACTTTGACGGCGGTCACCGAGGTTTTGAGGGGCAGCTTGAATGAAGGCGACAAAGTCATAACCGGTGCAGTCCTGGGAAGCGGGGCTCGGGCCGGGGCACCAGGAGCGGCTCCGGGCATTGGTGGCGGCGGACCTCCTCGGCGATAGCATTCTTATAGCGGACATATGGCAACAATCCCTCAGACCGGGCCGGCTGCTGTCATCGCAATCCCCAGCGATGCGGCGGTTATTCGTGTGGAGGATGTGCATAAGTATTACGACTTGGGCGAGACCAAAGTCCATGCTTTGCGCGGCGTCACGCTGGACATTGGCAAGGGCGAATTCGTCGCTATCATGGGATCAAGCGGTAGCGGCAAGTCCACGTTCATGAATATTCTGGGCTGCCTGGACAAGCCAACGACCGGGCGCTACTTGCTGAATGGAATCGAAGTCTCGAGCTTGAGCAAGAAGGAATTGGCTTTTATTCGCAATTCGCAAATTGGATTTGTGTTTCAAGGATTCAACTTACTGGCCCGAACTACCGCGCTGGAAAACGTTGAATTGCCAACACTGTACGCGCGGGTTGGCAAAGAGGAAGGCCAGAGTCGCGCTGTGGAGGCGCTGCGTTTGGTGGGGCTGGCAGACCGCATGGAACACTATCCATCGCAGCTCTCCGGCGGTCAGCAGCAGCGTGTGGCGATAGCTCGAGGCTTGGTGAACCGGCCTGCCATTTTGTTGGCGGACGAGCCGACTGGGAACCTCGACAGCCGGACCTCGGTCGAGATCATGGAAGTGTTCCAAAAGCTAAATGATAGCGGCCTGACCATCATCCTGGTGACGCACGAACCCGATGTGGCGCAGTTTGCCAAACGAGTTCTGCAGTTTCGCGATGGGCGTCTCAAGAGCGATCATCCGGTTAAGAGTGGGCCCAGGGCTGAAGATGTATTAAGGAATATGCCTGCGGCTGAGGATTGAGAACTTTATGACTCTTCTGCAGATAATCCGAATCGCTTCCCGCGCGCTGGCCCGCAACAAGCTGCGGTCTATTCTTACGATGTTGGGGATCATCATCGGAGTGGGCGCCGTGATTGCTATGGTGGGAGTGGGCCAGGGAGCGCAAGAGCAGGCGCAGAAACAGATAGCTGCCATGGGGTCGAATATTCTGTTTGTCGGCTCGGGAACTGTTTCTCGCGGTGGAACACGCATGGGATGGGGCGCCACGAAAACGCTGGTCTACGACGATATGCCAGCCATCTTGCGTGAATGCCCCGCTGTGGCGGCTGCAGCTCCCGGCGGCATGACCAGCGCGCAAGTGGTTTTCGGGAATGACAACTGGTCGACGCGAATCACGGGGACCGAGCCGCAATTTTTCGATGTGCGCACGTGGGCGTTCCAATCCGGTGCACCGTTTTCGCAGGCCGATGTGGATTCCGCTGCCAACGTAGCGATCATCGGCGAGACTGTACGCAAGAATCTCTTCGGCGCGACTGACCCGATCGGTCAAACAATCCGCATCAAGAATTTGCCCTTTAAGGTTGTAGGCGTGCTGGCGCCGAAAGGCAGTTCGGCGACCTCGGGCGACGATCAGGACGACACGATTATTACACCTATCACCACGCTGCAGAAAAAGATGACGGGAGAGACCTGGCTGCGCTGGATCATAGTTTCCGCGACTTCGCGCGAGAACAGCTTCACGGCGCAACAACAGATTTCGTCACTGCTGCGGGATCGCCACCACATTCGCACCGGTCAGGATGACGATTTTTTTGTTCGCAACATGGCCGACATTGCCGACCTGGCGGACCAGCAATCGCAACTGTTTACTACGCTGCTGTTCTGGATTGCCAGCGTGTCGCTGGTGGTGGGTGGAATCGGCATCATGAACATTATGCTGGTTTCTGTGACGGAACGGACGCGCGAAATTGGTATCCGGATGGCGATTGGGGCTACGGAATCCGATGTACAGAAGCAGTTCCTGACGGAAGCTATCGTACTGAGCCTGACCGGAGGCATTATCGGAGTCTTCGCCGGACTGGCTACTTCGTACATCATCAACCAGACGCTGCAGTGGCAGGTCTCGGTGTCTCCGCAGGCAATTGCGGCGGCGGTGATTTTCTCCATGGCGATGGGGATATTTTTTGGTTACTACCCTGCGCGGAAGGCGGCGCGGCTGGACCCGATTGAGGCGCTGCGGTATGAATAGGGGATTCTGTGGCGCGGACACTCGTGTCCGCGAGGTCTTGTTCGCAGGCTGGATCCTTCCAATATTGAGCTTTTCGCGGACAAGAGTGCCCGCGCCACATGAACCAATTTCCCCTGTCCGGTCGGACAATGTACTTGCGGAATTCGGTAGTTCCTAGTCGCGAATTGACACCCGGTCCGCCGACTCGCATACTGTGTAGAGATTTCCCTGCCATCCCATTTTCCGAGGTTGAATCATGTTGGGTCGGACCCAGGTTTCCCGCGCGGCACTTCTGTGTTTTTTTGCCAGCCTCCTACTGAGCGTCTCCCCGGCCCTGTTTGGCCAAGGTGCGCGCATGAACCCCTCCGGCGCGGGAGAAGAAGCCGACCGCGATAACCCGGCTGCTCGCGAGGCATGGTTCGCTCGCGGACGCACCGCGCCCAAAGGGAAATCCGCCGCCGACCTGCGCTGGAAGGCTTACCAGCAGAAGATACAGATGCGGGCTGCCGCCATGGCTGCTGCGCGGCGTGCGGGGACGAACGCCGCGAATGCGGGCCCATTGAGTGCTGGGTGGACGGCGTTGGGGCCAGCACCGCTGGTATCGAAAGCAGATCCTTCCTCAACCCAGGACTACGGACTTGTTTCTGGCCGCTCCACGGCTGTAGCGATTGATCATGCCGACATCAGCGGGAACACGGTGTACATCGGCGGCGCATACGGCGGCGTCTGGCGGACAACCAACGGTCTCAGCGGGGGTTTTGGCAATCCGAATGGAGTTACATGGACACCCCTGATCGATAACCAGCCAACACTCGCTGTAGGATCTATCGCGATCCAGCCCAATAACGCTACCGGAACCCTGAGCAACGTTATTTTGGTCGGCACCGGTGAACCCAACGGAGCTATTGATTCCTACTATGGCCTGGGCATCTTGCGCTCTATTGACGCGGGCAAGAACTGGAACATGGTTCCTCCTCCCAACGGCGGTTTACATCCATTCAAGGGGCTCGGTATCAGCAAAATTGCCTTTAACACCACATCCGGACAAACCAATGTAGTCGTCGCAGCGGCGGCTTCCACAATTGGAAGTCGCGATGGCGCTCGGCAGTTGGGACAGATTTCGGGTCCCTTTTTCTCGACCGACGCAGGCGCGACCTGGAGCGCAGCGACCACCATTAGCGACGGTTCGTTCGGCGGAGCCGTCGCGCCGATTTCCACCACGTCGGTTGTCTACAACGCCGTCGCTGGCAAGTTTTATATGGCGATGCGCTTTCACGGATTTTACTCTTCCACCGATGGTGCGAACTGGACGCGTCTCGCGGCCCAGCCGGCCCCGGCTGGCGCCAGTCTGAATAGCGCTGCCACATGCCCCACGACCCTCGTCAATCCGATCACCTGCCCCATTCTCCGCGCTGAAATGGCAGTCGTGCCAACCCGCAATGAAATGTATGTCTGGTACACCTTTTTGGACTCGAGCAATCACGACCTTGACGAAGGCATCTGGAAGAGCACAAACGGTGGAACTAGTTGGACCCCAGTCACCGACACGGGAATTGCCAGTTGCGGTAACGATGACCAAGGCTGCGGGATAGCACAGGCTTTTTATGATCTTGAGCTCGCTGCGGTACCCGTTGGAGCTAGTAACACCGACCTGTATGCCGGTACCCGCAACCTCTACAAATGTACAATTTCGACCGCGTTTCCGACGTGTAACGGAACGAGCGAACCTTATTTTTTCATGAATTTGACGCACGTCTATGGGTGTGATGAGATCGCCAACGTACATCCTGACCAGCATCATCTGGATTTCCTGCCGGTCGCAGCCAACAATACCGTGCCCATGTATTTTGCGAATGATGGCGGCATCTATCGGGCGGTGGATGAAATTACGGGTCTCACGACTGGCATTTGCTCGGGCACAAAAACTAGCAAGTTTGACGATCTGAATAAGAACCTTGGTTCGATGACTCAGTTTGTCTCGTTCTCGCAGGACGCCACAAACGCAGCGGTTATCTTGGGCGGCACGCAAGACAACGGTTCCCCCGCCACGAACGCGGCTGGCACCAACTCGCAGTGGCAGAGTGTGAATTTCGGCGACGGCGGCTACAACGAAATTAGCCCCACAAATGCCAACGATTGGTTTACCGCTAACACCGATGTCAGCATCCAGTCGTGCACGTTGGGATCGGCGTGCACTGGGAATATCTTCAACACTATCGTGAGCAGGGGGACCGTCGGTGGCGACGTTGGGTCTTTCTACACTCCATACATTCTGGACCCGCAAAACAGCTCGGGGTTACTCGTAGGCACTTGCCGCATCTGGCAAGGCAGCACCACCGGCGCTTCGTTTAGCGCGATCAGCCCCAACTTTGATTCGGGAATAGCCAGCGTTTGTACCGGCAACGAGTTTAACTTTGTGCGCGCTATAGCGGCAGGCGGGCCAACGGACGCAAACGGGTTTTCCAAAGTTGTGTATGCCGTGACAGAGGGAACAGGTCCCCTGGCGAACACTAAGGGTGGAGGAGCTGTTGAGATCGGTACGGAGACCACGAGCGGGCAGTACACGTGGCTTGGCTTAAGCTATATTAATCCCAACTTCTACACCATCGGATCCGTCGCCGTCGACAATCACGATGCCACCGGAGGAACCGCTTACGTCGGCCTCATGGGGTTTAGCGGGACAGCGGGTACGGGACATGTTTTCCAAAAGACCCCGAGTATCGGTGTGTGGGCTGACTTCAGTACGGGCCTTCCCGATGCTCCTGTGAATTCTTTGATCGTCGATTCCAGTGTCACTCCGAGTGTCCTCTATGCAGGCACGGACGTGGGTGTTTTCAGCACCTCAACTAGCGCCGCCAACTGGACTGAAGTCGGCCCCAAACCTATGCCGGGCGCGACGGGTTACATCCCCAACGCGCCTGTCACCAAGCTGCGCCTGTTTAGCTCTGGCGGGAACAAGAAGCTGCGCGCTTCGACTTACGGACGCGGAATCTGGGAGTTCGTGTTAGCTGTTGGCACGCCGAGTTACACGATTACAGTGGCCAATCCCACCGTAACGGCTTACCCTGGCCTGCCAGGTGGTACGTTTAACGGCACGCTAACATCAGTCAACAACTACGCAGGAACAGTGACCCTGAGTTGCAGCACGGGTAAACCAACAACCTGCACGCCTCCGGCACCGATTACTCTGACTGCTGGCGGGACGACAAACTTTAGCGTAACCGCCGCCAATCCCACCGCACCCGCAACCGCGTTCAACTTCAACATTCACGGAACTGATAACACGATTCTGGTGGATGCTCCGGTTACGCTCAATGTGGTGGACTTTACAATCGGCGCGCTGGATCACAATGCGGTGACCGCAAACGTTCCTAATCCATCAACTCCAGTCGTCACCTTTACGGTTTCGGCGGCGGGACCCTTTGCAGACCCGGTGACGTTGACATGCCCCGGCGTTCCTGCGGGTGCTGGTGCTGCCTGCAACTTCTCTCCGGCCAGTGTGCAGCCGACTTTGGGCAATCCGGTGACGGTGACGCTGACCATTGCCACAGCAACGTGCACTCCCTCGTGCGTAGGCGTGTACCCGGTCACCATTACGGCGCACGATGCCACCAACCCCGAGCCCTCGCCAAAAACGCAACCTCTAACGCTCACCGTCACCGCCCTTCCCGACTTCACGATGGCGATCAGCGGCTCGCCGAAGACCATCACCGTGTTGCAGCCCTCGGCTACCTTTACTGGCACGCTGACTGCCGTCAACGGCTTCAATAGTGCGGTTGCGATGAGTTGCCTCGGCGGTAAGCCGTCCAATTGCACGATTTCTCCGAACCCGGTCACGTTCACAGCGGGTGTAGGAACATTTACCGTAACGGCGGACAACGGACAGGTCCCGGGCGTGTTCAAGTTCAACGTCTCCGGCACCGGCGGAGGCAAAACGAATGCGCAGCCGGTCATGCTCACCGTGAATGCGGACATCGACATCATCGCAACCAACACCACGGCAACCGTGACGGCGGGCGGTTCGGCGAACTACATGCTAACCTTCTCTCCTCACGGCCAGAGCACCTTCCAGTTTGCGGTCGCGTATACCGTCTCCGGATTGCCAGGCCTGACGACACCTGTGTTTAATCCTTCGTCGATTGCTCAGGCAGCATCCTCGACTCCGGTGACGCTCACCATCAGCACCACGGCTACCATCGCTTCCTTAAATCCGCCAGCGGCTCCGTGGAAACCCAGTGGGCCACTGTTTGCCTTCTGGCTCTCGTTGCCAGCAGTTGGAATCGTGGCGATGGGTGCTGGACGCAATCCAAAGAGGCGCTGGCTGGCTATGCTGGCTGGAGGCTTGCTCCTGCTGATGTTGGTTGGCTCTCTCGCGGGCTGCGGAGGATCGAGCCACCACTCGATACCGGGTACGCCTCCGGGCACCTATCCGCTGACGATCACGGCCACATCCGGCACCGGTTCCAACATGATCATGCAAACTAAAGCTCTGACGCTGATCGTGCAGTAAGGCGGTCGGGTTCAAGAAATCTCCCCACGTGGCTTTGGCTGCGTGGGGATTTTTGTTGGCATGGCGGGTGTCGCTCGAAAGCAGCAAACTGAGTGCCGGACGACTGGATTTTTTGGAATTCGTTGCGTGATATAAGGGTGTAAGGCCACGGCTTTACAAGATGGCCGACTTCCCTGCCGCTGGAGGCTTGGTGAAACGAAATTCGTCGGAGCAAGATTTGCGGAAACTTGACCTCTCCAATAAGACTGTCGCCGTGCTCGGAGCTGGAAAGCTGGGCAGCATTCTTCTGCAGTCGCTGCTCAAGGCGAAGCTGCTGTCGAGAGATTCCACTCGCGCTACTGTTGCACATACGGAACGTGCTCGCGCTTTACAGGACAAGCTTGGCGTCCCCGTGGGCACCGACAACGTGGCGGCTGTGCGCGGCGCGGATATTGTTTTTGTTTGTGTAAAGCCGCAAGTGGTCGCCGAAGTGATGCGGCAAGTCCGCAGGCATGCCACACCGAGGCAGCTTTTTATTTCAGTTGCGGCCTCGGTTCGGACTGGCGACATCGAAAAAGCTCTGGGCACGAAGAGCCCGGTAATTCGCGCGATGCCAAACACTCCTTGTGCGCAGGGAGTCGGTATGACGGCAATCTGCCAGGGAGCACACGCAAAAGCGGAACACGTGCAGCTGGCCTGCGCGCTGTTTAATCTGATTGGCCGGACGGTGGTGGTGGACGAAAAGCACATGGATGCCGTGACTGCACTCTCGGCAAGCGGCCCAGCTTATATCTACATCATTTTGGAATCGCTGGCCGAGGCTGGCGTGAAAGTGGGACTGCCGCGCGACGTGGCCACACTGCTGGCTGCACAAACAACTTTGGGTGCGGCTACTGTGGTGCTGGAGACGGGCGACCATCCAGCGCTGTTGAAAGACGCGGTCACGACTCCGGCGGGATGCACCATAGACGGGATTATGGAGCTGGAAGAAGGCAAGCTGCGCGTGACCCTGATTAAGGCTGTGGTGAAAGCGGCGCAGCGCGCGAAGGAACTCGCGGCAGGATAGCCGACGAATGAGAAAGCAAGAATCGCGAATTGAGCGCGATTTTTGCTTCTACATATTCCGTAAACTACGGCTTCATCGGGCTGACTGGATCTTCGTGGTGCGGTATCAGGAACCAAATCACCACTCCAGCCGCCACGCCGCTGCCTACGTACAGGGCGGTCTGAGAGTTCAACGGTCCCGTACTGGCTGCGCTAGCGGCTCCTCCGCGGGGCGGTCGCTGGCGCGCTTGCTCGGCCGCCGCTGGACACGCTTCTCGTTTGGTCTCCTGCCCCGCCCGCAGCAGCTCGCCGCGATCCGTCTGCGGCTCTTGCACCGCCGTTCCGCTCAGATTCCCTAACGGAGCTCCGTTTACGTCCCGGTCGCGGTCGGCATCGACCAGCTTGCTCACATCCGCTGTCTTCTTGTCTTTATCGCGCGGACGCTGCGTGCGCCCGTACACGCGCACATCGGCGCCACGCGCTTGAATCAGAACCTGGCCGCCTTCAGCGTAACTTACCGCAAAATCCGTCCACGCATCCCATTGCTGCGGCTTGACCGTCCAGCAGCCTGCTTGAATCGCGAAACCGCGTTGC
>JAYVEP010000067.1:0-14711 GCA_043749225.1 Acidobacteriaceae bacterium | reverse complement strand
CCATGAAAAATTTGGGCCGGGCGAGATGTTGATCGAGGCAGCTACGATTTTCCCAGTGCCCTGAGTTCCGCCAGGGCCAACGCCCTTGGCTCCCGTCGGGATTACGTTGAGACCCGCTGTGGAAGCGTTGTTAACGCCGTTCTGTCCGATGAAGATGGAGATGTGGGGGATCTCATAGGTGATGCCGCCGCCGGCGCGGATCACAGTCTTGCCTTTGCCCGTGGGGTCCCAGGAGATGCCAAGGCGCGGGGCGAAGTTGTTGGCATCGGTGTCATAGGGCTTGCTGATGTCCTTGCCCACCTGCAGCAGCCCTTTTTGAGGATCGAAATTGCCGAGTAGGTTGTTCCGTTCCTTGATGGGAGTGGTGAGGTCATAACGAAGGCCGAGATTGACGGTCAGTCGGGGAGTGACGCGAAAGTCGTCTTGCACGAAACCGCCGAAAGAATTGATGGTGACGTGGCGAGCGGAGTCGCCGACGAAGATGCGTCCCTTGGCCGGACTACCCGACAAAAAATCTTCCAGCGGCGTGCTGTTAGAGAAATTTGGTGTATTTCCCCCCGTGAATCGAATGCGACTCTTGCCGTAGCGGTCGCGGATGTTGAAGGTGCTGCCGTGTCGGTACTCTCCCCCAAAGCGGACGGTGTGTTTGCCGTGGGTCCAGGAGAGGTTATCAGTGAACTGGTAGGTCTGATTTGGCGTAGTTAGCAAAGGCCAACCGTGATTCCCACCCAAAGACGTAAATCCAGAGATGGCTATTTCCGGAAAGCCGAAATTGATTGGCGTGGTGACACCAGTATTGATGTGATAAACGTTACCGCCCAATTTGTAATTGTTGGGATCCTGATTGGCATCCACGGTAAGGATGGATTGCCAGAAACGGTTAAAGCCGAACTTGGCTTCGTTCACCCAGTTGTTGTTGATGGTCCAAGTCCAGTTCGCGCCAGCGGCTTGAGCACGAGTTGCTGCTTGCGATTGCCACTCGGGGCGGAGAACTGCGATGTCGCGTTCGACTTGCAGACTGTCCCCTACAAAATAGCGGCCGGTGAAGACGTGGTGTTCTGAAAGATGGTAGTCGATCTTGCCGAGGCCATCGTCTTCGCGATTCCGGTTGGGAAAGCCTACGTTGATCTTATTCGTTCCCTGAACGATGGTGCCCGGCTGATTCGGGAACAATGGGATCAAGGAAAGGCTAAGGGGATTCAGAGGAACCGCAGGTACGTGGGCCGCGAGATCGGCTTCGGCATCGGCAATGCTATTGGTTGCATCTCCCCCGAGGGTGCCGATGTTCGGACTGCCCAGACTCTCCGAGTTTCCCACGAGATGCCGTGCTCCTTCATACGTCAGGAAATAGAACAGCTTGTCCTTGACGATGGGGCCGCCGACGCTGCCGCCGAACTGATTTAGGCGAAGCGGTTTCTGCGGGTCGGGTTTCTTGTTGAACCAGTTGCGGGCGTCAAAATTCTTATCGCGGCGGAAGTAGTAGGCGGTGCCGTGGATGGCGTTGGTGCCGGACTTCAAGCCGAGGTTTACGACCGCGCCGGGCTTCCAGCCATATTCCGCGGAGGGATTTTCGAGGGCGTTGAATTCCTGGATGGCATCGATGGGCAAATGGGTTGCGGGGGTGCCTTGCACGCCTTCCGCATTGATCACGGTTGTGCCGTAATAGGGATCGTTGTCGTCGGTGCCATCGATGATGAAGTTGTTATCTTCTGGGCGGTTGCCGTTGGAGCTGATGGAGAGAAAGCCGCCGCCTGGATAGCGAGTGATGCCGGGGCGGAGGGTGACCAGGTTCTGGAAGTCGCGTCCGTTGAGTGGGAGGTCGTTGATGGCTTTGTTGGTGAAGGTGCCGCCGAGCGTGTCGCTGGTACTGTCGACTAGAGGGGCTTCGTCGGTGACTGTGATGGTGTCGGAGCTGGCACCGGTGGTAAGTTGCAGGTCGATGCGAATATCTTTGGCGACTTCGAGACGGATGGCGGGGCGCTCAACTTTTTTGAAGCTGGGAGCTTCCGCGGTGATCTTGTAGAGGCCGGGCTGCAAATTGGGAGCGACGTATTCGCCAGATTCATTGGTGGTGAGAGTGCGGGAAATGTTGCGCTCGGTGTCGGTGATGGTGACCTTGGCGTTGGGGACGATGGCTCCGCTCTGGTCGGTGACGGCGCCGAGGATGCGGCCGTTGTTGGATTGTGCGGCTCCAAAGGCGAAGAGCAAGAGCAGGCAGGAGAGCAACGTGAACGACTTTTTCATGGAATTAGCTACGCAAGAGTGCATATTGGATTCCCCTTCGGTTGGTTGCTGGCTGTTGGATTTGCTTTTCATTTCGACGAGCGGCTCGAACGTTCGTGAGCTTTGGAGTGGAGTCTGGTCCGGCCGGGAGTGCTGGTTTTGTGTCCAAATAAGCATCGACGGATAAGCATACAGCTACGCGGGCCGTTTATCCAAGAGGGCGTTGAGCAGAGACCAGAGAGCAGAGCCGTCCTACTGTTCCCCCACGATCTCAAACAGGCGCGCGATGGATTCGATGCCGCGATGGAAGTTCGGGATATGGAACTTTTCGTTGGGGGCATGGAGGTTGTCGTCGGGCAAGCCGAAGCCCATCATGAGCGTTGGAATTTTGAGGACGTTCTGGAAATCTCCGACGATAGGGATGGAACCGCCGGAGCGGATGAAGACTGTGTCTTTCTTGAAGACCTCGTGCATGGCTTCGGTGGCGGCCTTGACGTAGGGATTATCGGTGCCGACTACGCAGGCTTTGCCCTGGCTGTGAATCTTGATCTTTACGTCGATGCCCTTGGGCGTGATCTTCTTGATGTAGCTGGTGTATTTGCGGATGCTGTCGGCGGGGTCCATGTTGGGGACGAGGCGCATGGAAACTTTGGCGGAGGCTTTGGCGGGGATGACGGTTTTTGCGCCGGGAGCGGTAAAGCCGCCGGGCATGCCGTGGACTTCGAGCGTGGGACGCGCCCAGGTGCGATAGAGGACGGAGTAGCCTGGCTCGCCTGTTAACACTTTGGAACCGACTTCGGTCTTGCGGTAATGCTCCTCTTTGAAAGGGAGCTTCTTCCAGGCGGCGAGTTCGGCCTTGGTGGGAGCTTTTACATGCTGGTAAAAGCCGGGGATGGTGATTTTGCCTTTGGAATCTTTGAGCTTGCTGATGATTTCGATTAGCGCGAAGAGCGGGTTCGGAGCGGCGCCGCCGTACATGCCGGAGTGGAGGTCGGTTTTCGCGCCGATGCATTCGATTTCGGTGTAGACCAGGCCGCGGAGGCCGACGCAGAGGGTGGGAAGATTTGGGGCGAAGAGTTCGGTATCGCTGACCAGGGCGAAATCGGCTTTGAGTTTCTTGCCCTGTTTGCGGATGTAGGCGGCGATGGATTCGCCTCCAACTTCTTCTTCGCCTTCCATGATTATTTTTAGATTGATGGGCAGCTTGCCGCCGTGCGCCTGCATGAGGGATTCGAAAGCCTTCATCTGCATCCAGAGTTGGCCTTTGTCGTCGACGGCGCCGCGGGCGTAGATATTGTTGTTACGTTCTGTGGGCTCGAAAGGCGGGGAAATCCATTCGTCGAGTGGATCGGGCGGCTGGACGTCGTAGTGGGCGTAGCAGAGGACTGTCGGTTTGCCGGGGGCGTGCAGCCAGTCGGCGTAGAGGAGAGGATGGCCGCCGGTGGGAATGATTTCGATATTTTCCAGGCCGATGCGCTTCATGTCGGCGGCAACGAATTCGGCGGCACGATGGACGTCAGCTTTGTGTTCGGTCAGCGTGCTGATGCTGGGGATGCGGAGAAGGTCTTTGAGTTCGTTGACGAAGCGAGTCTGATTCTGACGGGCGTAAGCGACGGCATTGGAAGACATGAGAACCTCGTGAAAAAAGCATGCTTTTGTGATGAGCGCGAGAAACAGTTCATTCTAGATCAGGGGAGAGGCGGCGGTCTATGAAGGGGAAGAAAACGTAGTGGGCTTTTTGAAGAGAACAGCCTGCTGCCGGAGGAAAAAGGACAGGGCTCCAGATTCCTGGATCGAGCGGAGAGGTGTTCGGCCTTTCCGCGCTTTGCGGGGAGCTACGTTTTTGGGCTACGCGGCAATCTGGTACTCGGTCTGAACCAGTCCGCTCGAGTAGTGCCGAGTTGCGACATGACGGAGCTGTATGTCGAGCGGCAGCATGCCGAACAAAGGAACTCCCTGCCCAATGAGCACGGGCACTCGCGTGATGATGAGGCGCTGGATGAGGCCGGCACGCAGGAAGTCCTGAATGGTGACGCCTCCGTCGACGTAGATATGGCGGACGCCGCTGGCAGCCAGCTTGGCAACGATCTCGGCGGGAGGGCCGCCCATCTGCTCCACCACGCCTCCGCGCACCGCTGAGAAATCTACAGGCCGGCTGCTCAGCACAACTACGCGCTTGTCGCCATACGGCCACGCGGGCATGCCTAGGACTATTTCGAAAGTCTTGCGGCCGATGACCAGCGCATCGACGCTGGCGATGAACTCGTCGTAGCCATGAGGTTCGCCGCCACCCGGCGGGAGGAAGTCGAGCTCACCATTGAGCCGTGCAATGAAGCCGTCGACGCTGGTCCCGATAAAAACCGATACCATCATCCTGGATTTCCTCCAACCTTCTAGAGTTTTCAACAACCTGCCAGGTGAGTTTAATCCTTTTAATCTCCAGTTTGATCCTGGGTGATTCCGGGGACAGCGAGTGGCGGCCTGTGATCCAGGCGAAATTGCGAAGGGAAAGGTGGATCGCCAACCTGGGCCTCAGCGCAGGTCGCGAAAGAAGGAGGTCAGATCGCCTGCGACCGCCGCGGGTTCTTCAGCCGGGGCGAAGTGTCCGCCGCGCGGAAAGACTGTCCAGCGCTGGATGTTGTACAGGCGCTCCATATACGAGCGCGGCGGCTGGCCCTCGGGAACGGTCTCATGCGCGAAGACACCGAACGCCGTGGGAGTGCCGATGTAGGTGGGGTCGACCGGGTACCGGCGATTGTCCCAATAATCGCGCATCGAGGAGGTGATGGTCTGCGTGGCCCAGTACAGGGTGAGCGTGGCGCAGAGGAAGTCGTCGGACGGAGTGACGTCGCTCCACGAGTGCCACTTCTCGCCCAGGTATGCGGCGAGCCCTGCCGGGGAGTCGTTGAGTCCATAGCCGACGGTCTGCGGCTTGGTGGACTGGATCGCGCTGTAGCCCCGCTCCGTCGCATCCCAGCCGCGCCTCACCGCGAGGTACGAACGCTCCGCATCGGAGAGGTGCGCGTCGTTCACTTTGGGGGTGAGCTCCGGAGTGGTGAGGTGGATCCCGATCACCGACTCGGGATGGTCCAGCGCGAGGAACGTCGACACTCCGGCGCCGAAATCACCGCCGCCCGCACCATAGCGGGAATAACCAAGCTCGGCCATGAGCCGGTGCCAGCGCTCTGAGATGTACCGGTAGTTGATGCCGACCTGGAGCGGGCGCGGCGAGAATCCATACCCGGGCAGCGAGGGCACGACTACGTCGAAGTCCTCGAGCATGGGCAACATGTGGACGTAGTCGAGGAAACTGCTGGGCCAGCCGTGCGTGAGGATGAGTGGCACACCCCGGCCGGATGCGGCACGCTGGTACACGAAGTGGATGCCCTGCCAGGTGAAGTGGTTGAACGCGTTGAGCTTCCGCTCCCAGGCACGCCAGTCGAACTCATGGGCCCAGTAGGACACGAGACGCCGCAACCAGTCTAACTCGGTGCCTTGTTCCCAGCCGATGCCGGGGACCTGGTCGGGCCATCTCTTATGGCGCAACCGTGCCCGCAGATCGTCGAGTACATCATTCGCAACGTGAATCCGAAATGGTTCCATTATTAGAACTCCGTGCTCTTCATAGCCAATGGGCAGTCGAACGTGCAATCGAATCGAAGTGGTGCTACGTAATGGACATTCTCCTCTAGAAGGTTGTTGAAAGCCTGTACTAGAGGGAGTCTCAAGGAGACTTCCATATAAGAAACATATCAAACCCCGAGAAAATAGCAGATTCCTCACGATAAAACTGTTCGGAATGACAACTTTCCAAAGTTTTTCAACAACCTGCTAGAAGCTAAGAGCTAAAAGCTAGAAGCTAAGAGCTAGCCGCCATCTTCCCCAAGACGCCGCGTAGAAGTGCGACGAACTGGCCTTTCACGCGCTCGCCTGTATCCAGTACTTCCTGATGATGAATGGGCTGATCCAAGACTCCCGCAGCCATGTTGGTCACACAGGAAATAGCCAGAACTTCAATCCCCATGTGACGCGCTGCAATCACTTCCGCCACGGTTGACATGCCGACCAGGTCAGCGCCTATGGTGCGCAGATAGCGAATCTCGGCGGGAGTTTCGTAGCTCGGACCCAGTAGCCCCGCATAGACACCTTCGCGTGGGGGAATTCCGAGGCGTTCCATTTCCGCGATTGCCAGCTTGCGGTAAGCCTTCGAATACGCCTGCGACATGTCGGGAAATCGCGGCCCGAAACGGTCATCGCTTGCGCCTGTCAGCGGATTCTGGCCTTGCAGGTTGATGTGATCTCGGAGGACCACGAGAGCGCCTTGCCCGTATTCCAAATTGATGCCGCCCGCGGCGTTGGTGAGGATCGCCGACTTCACACCCATACGCCCGAGCACGCGCATAGGCAACGCCGCTTCTTGCGCGGAATAGCCTTCGTAGAGATGTACGCGCCCCTGCATGGTCGCGACCGGAATACTTCCGGCTAGTCCAAGGACCATGGTGCCCGCATGTCCGACTGCGGTTGAGCGGGGGAAGAAGGGAATCTCCGCATAGGGAATCCGCACCGCATCAGCGAGGTCGTCGGCAAATGCTCCCAGTCCGGAGCCGAGTACGAGGCCGATGCGCGGCCGCAGTGAAGTTCGCGACAGCAGAAACTGCGCCGCTTGTTCCGCTTTATAAAGCCAGTCTTGTTTCATAGAGAGTCTTTGTCAGTGATTTAGAAGACTGTTGAAAGAGTATATATTGGAGGCATATCGAATGTCATTCCAAATACTAAACGTGTCAACCCCCGGGAAAACAGCAGATTCCTCACGACACAACTGTTCGGAATGACAAACTCCTGGAGTTTTTCAACAACATCCTAGAAGCTCTGCTCGAATTGGGAGAAAGCGCGCTCCAGGCGCCATTGCGTCGCTGCTTTGTCATTCTGCTTCACGAACGCTCCGCAGGTCGAGGAAAGATGTGCGGACTCTGACGCATCCTTGCTGCAGGCGGGGGCGAGTTGGGAGTGTTTGCCGTCTGCCCACAAGCTCTTTCCAGCCAGGAAACTGTGCTGCAGGCTTGCCCGAGCCATGACCTTCAGGTCGCTGTAGGTAAGGGCTTGATCCTCGACGCCGCGCACATACTCCTCCGTCATGTCCGCTCGTGAGACGCCTTGATCGTCGGTCGCAAGCGCCACAGGCACGCCAAACTTTCGATAAGCACGCAAGGGGTGCTGTGCTCCCTGGACACCTAGTATCACGTTGTTGCTGGTCAGGCAGATTTCGACCAACACGTTCTTCTCGGCCATCTCTTTCAGCAGGCCAATCGCGTTGTCCTCTCGCATGACGTCTACGCCGTGACCGATGCGTTCCGCGTGCGCGACTTCAATGGAGTCCCTGATATGAAAGCGCAAGCCTTCGGGAGGAACGAGTCCCATGGCAAGTTCCCCTGCGTGCAGGCTCAAATGCACGCCCGGGTATTGCTCGCGAAGGAAGGCCAGTATCTTCATGTGGAGAGGGAAGTCGTGCATGGGCACGTACCAATCTTCGGGCATCACAAGATTGAGCCCCACAAATCGAGGATCGGCCCTGGCCAATTCATATCCCAGCAATATCTGTGCGAATACCTGTTCTTTCGGGAGTCCTCGCAGCACCTGGTAGAGATATCGCGTGGTAACCGCGCAACCAGCGTCAGCTTGCGGAGTGGCACAGTGCAACAAGTCTGTTCTGCGCTTTTCGTCCGCATCGAGTGTCTGCCGAGTGGAGGTGACGATGTCACGCAAGCCACCATCCAGCAATTGCTTCCGCAGAGTTGCGAAGTCGGCATTCCATCCATTCTTGGCGCCCAGGGTGGCCGCGTTCATTCCGTCCGCGGTATGCATCAACTCCAAATATTGCAGATGGTCGGCAGCGGCACGGGCAGCAGCTTCCGCCAGCATATCGCCGATTCGCCCCGCCGTTGCTGGACCAAACTTGTCGAAAGATGCGAAGAAATGGTCGTGCCCTGACTCCTCGCCGTGGCTCCAATTCCGCATGGAATACGCGTCTATCATCGAGTTGTACAATACGTGATCTGAGTAAGCGCATTTCGCGGCAGGCTTGTTCGTGTACTTGTCGCATGGCTCACAGCGCCCGACTATCAGTTGCGAGGTAATGCGGTCGACGCAGACGCCATCCGCCGCAGCATAGTCGATGAAGCTTTCGGCGTAGATCGCCCCGAAGAGGTGATTGTGCAAGTCGCCGCCCTTGGGCATCGCGCGCAGAAATGCCAGGAGCAGGGATGGCTGCTGGCGCACGGACTCGAGGTAGCGCGCGGCTCGCTGTTCCTTCGAAGATGCGGCGTTCGGGGCTGCCTGAGCGAGTACGTTCGAGGCTGGCGAGGTGATGAGCAGCAGGCAAGGCAAAAGGTAGAGGCTAGAGACGCGGAATCTCATGGACAGACATCTCATGACAGACATCGTAAACGGTCGCGACGGAGGGAGCAAATGCCGGCTAGCGCAATAGGAGGTTGTTGAAAAAACGTGTATTGGATGCAACTCGAGTTGTCTTCCGTATATGAAACATGACAAACCCTGGGAAAATAGCAGATTCCTCACGATAAAACTGTTCGGAATGACAAACTTCTAGAGTTGTCAACAACCCGCAATAGAAAGCGATACGAATTCAGCGCTCGACTACGACTGCCGCCGCATAGCCGGAGCCGACATCAAGGCCGTGCATTTCCCAGCGTGAAGCTTCTTCAGAATCGGGGCGCGTAGCGAGCAGCGCAGCAGGTTGTCCCGGATGCAGCGCCACATCAAACTGATCGAGAGGCATGGAGAGTCCGCCTCCCATGGCCTTCAAAAAAGCCTCTTTCCGGCTCCAGCAGAGATAGAAGGCCTCCTTGCGAGTGTCAGGCTCCAGAGCTTGCAGTGCGGCCCGTTCGGCGGAGGAAAAAAAGCGGTTCGCAATCTGTTCCAGATCTCGGTTGCCTGTGATTTGCTCGACATCGACGCCAACCCGGCGATCCCGGGCAAAAGCCAGAAGTAGTTTGGCTCCAGAGTGGGAGAGGTTGAAGTGAAGAGGCCGAGGGGAAAGTCCCGCCGCCAGTTCCGGTTTTCCATGTTCCGAATACGTAAACTGCAATGCAGCAGGGTCCAACCCCAAATAGATGCCGAGCAGCCAGCGGAGTAGCCCCCGGCCATACACGTAGCGTCGCCAATCCTCGGGAAAGTGGAAGCGGTGCGCGCGTTCGCGCTCCTCCGATCCAAGCAATGCCTCCCAGTCGGATAGTGAGTTTGATCCTCCAGTTTCAGCAAACCACAAAGCGCATGTAGTGTCCGGTAACGAGGTTGTTGGTGTCGGTGCGAGCAGTGTTGGCGCGGTATGGATGCTAAGAGTCAGCGGATTGCGCTGAACGGTCGAACTGGTGAGTGGTTTCATGCACACTTCCTGCATTCGAAAAGGGCTTCCGCACGGCTAAGTCGAATAGCCAACCGTTACAGGGTCGTTGGCAGCCGTCGGCTTGGTATCGGAGGCCTCCCGGACTTTTTGACCGGACTGCCTTGCCAGAGCCTGCGACAAGAGTCTACCAAGTTCCTGGACGTAAGGCTCGCGCAAAAGTAGACCATGCGGACCGTGGAGCTCAAAACTCTCGATCTTTCCTGAAGTTCGTTTTGCCCAGCCCATGAGGGGATCACGGACATAATAGAAAGGCTGCTTCGCTCGCTTGAACAACGTAATATTGCCCCGGTAGGTGGGCAATACGAAGTTGTCCGGCCAATAAAACTGCGTCCAAGTATATTTCTGCGGAGCGGCTGTACCGTTCCTGGGAGTGGTGGGCGCGGAAGATTCACGCAGCCGGCGGAATCTCCTGCGTAGCACAGCAACTGCTTCCTGCAACTCTTGTGGCCAGGTTTTCCGACGGAATTGCTTCCAGCGCTGAATGTAGTAGGCGATGGTTCCCAAGCTGCGGACTTGGGTGTGTTCGAGCGCCCACGTGTCCAACATCACCAGGAGAGCCACCTCCTCGCCTTGTAATTCGAGGATGCGTGCAATGTCGTAAGCAATTCGGGCCCCCAGACACATGCCGCCCAAGCAATACGGGCCTGTTGGTTGAATTTCTCGCAGGGCGCGGACGGAATCTTCAGCCAGGGATTGGAGCGCTTCGGGGGTGTACGGCTCTCCCGGGGGAACTGTTGCGTGCTTTTGTAGTTTGTAAAGCCCTTGCTCCTTGCCCAGATGACGGGCTAAGGCAACATACCCAAGCGCATTGACACCCGGTGTGACGACGGCAAAAAAGGGCCTGCCAGTCGTGCCTTCCTGAATTTCGAGTACCGTGGGGCAAGGAGGAAACCCCTCGCCGACTTGCATTGCCTTGGCCAGGGCCTCAATGGTCGCGTCCTGGAAGAGCAGCGAGAGAGGTATCTCCTTTCCGGTGCGCTTTTGCACTTCCCGGATCATTCGGGCGGCCAGAAGTGAATGTCCTCCCAGTTCGAAGAAGTTGTCCCGGATCCCGATAGCTTCGGTGCCTAAGAGCTTCGCCCATATCTTGAAGAGTAGGAATTCAAGATCATTCCTTGGAGCAACGCGCTGGCCGCGTGCCGCCGTGTCTTTGTGCTCTGGCGCCGGCAATGCCTTCCGGTCGATTTTCCCGTTCGGAGTGAGCGGAAGGGAGTGCAGGAAAACGAAAGAAGCAGGGATCATGTACACCGGTACCGAGAGCTGAAGGTGTGCTCGCAGATCTGCCGAGGAAACGTCCAGGCCAGGTTGCAAAGCAAGATAAGCAACCAGTCTCTTGTCACCCGGCACATCCTCGCGCACCATTGCGACGGCCTGTCGGACGCCCGAATACCGTGTGAGTACAGTTTCGATTTCGCCAAGTTCGATGCGGAATCCGCGCAGCTTGACCTGATGGTCCAAGCGCCCGAGATATTGCAACTGGCCGTTGGCTTGCCAACGCACCAGATCGCCGGTCCGATACATTCTGGTGTTGGCGGTAGTCACGCCGTTTTGGATTGCAAAAGGATTGGCAACAAAGCGTTCTGCGGTTAGGTCCGGGCGTCCGTAATAGCCGCGGGCCAATCCATCGCCTGCCAGGTACAACTCTCCCGGCACGCCCACGGGCACCAGGCTGTGATAAGCGTCCAGGACGTAGGCTTGTGTGTTGGACAACGGCTTTCCAATGGTAACGGGTTGGCCGCGAGGTACCAGCGTGTACGTGGAGTAGGTGGTGTCTTCCGTGGGGCCGTAGAGGTTGTAGACACGCTCGACCTTGGTGCGAGCGTAAATCTGTTCGACCAGATCGTCGGGCAGAGCCTCTCCAGCGAGGTTGATCGTCTTCACGTGATCGGGCACACCATCGAGGCGAAGCAGTTCGGCGATGGCGGACGGCACCGTGTTTATGAGCGTGACCTGGTCCCGCGCAGGCAGGGAAGGCAACTGCAAAGCGTTGTCGGCCAGAATGACGGTGCCGCCCGTGTTCCAGGTAACAAAGATCTCGAAGATCGAGAGGTCGAAACAAATGGAAGTCGAGAACAGGACGCCCGCGAGTTCTTGGGGCGAAAACACGTTTTGTGCCCAGTGCAGGAACGTAGCGGCGCTCCGATGCTCAATGGCGACACCTTTGGGACGGCCCGTGGAGCCGGAGGTGAACAGCACATAAGCCAGGTGGCCAGGCTGCAGGGCGCGAGTTGGGTTCGACTTCGGCTGCTGTGCTATCAAGGGCAGATCGGAGTCCATACATATCGCGCGAGCCGTGTGCCGAGGCAGGGTGGGGAGCAGGGCCTGCTGCGTGAGCAGAAGGGGAGCCTTGGCATCTTCCAGAATCATGGCGATACGGTCGGCGGGGTAGGCCGGATCAATGGGCACGTATGCGCCGCCAGCTTTGAGAATGCCGAGTACGCCCAACAAAAGATCGACTGAACGGCCGACGCACAAGGCAACGGGTACGTCGGGACCGACTCCCTGCTGCTGCAGAAAATGAGCCAATTGGTTGGCGCGTTCGTGCAGTTCCCGGTAGCTGTACTGTTTGGCGCCGCACAGCAGGGCGATAGCTTCAGGCGAACGCGCCACCTGCGCTTCCAGTAAGTCAGGTAAGACGAGAGGGGCTGGAAACTGCACCGCAGTGTCGTTGAAACCGGCAATCAGTTGTCGCCGTTCTTCTTCGCCGAGCAATGAAACCTGGGATAGATGCTGTTTTGGCGTCGCTACCAGGCACCGCAACAGCTGCAAGTAGTGCTGCACCATCCGCTCGATGGTGGCAACATCGAACAGGTCGGTGTTGAATTCGAACGTACCGCGCAGGCCGTCCTGGGCCTCGGTGAGGAACAGCGACAGGTCGAATTTTGAAGTGGTCCCTTTCCGTTCCAGAGGGCTGAGGCGCAGGCCGGGGAGTTCCGCGGCCTGGCGGGGAGTGTTCTGCAAAGAAAAGAAAACTTGAAACAACGGATTGTGGCCGAGGGAACGCTCGGGTTTGAGCTCTTCTACGAGCTTCTCGAACGGCATATCCTGGTGCGCATAGGCCCCGAGCGAAGTTTCTTTCACCCGCGCCAGCAGCTCCAGGAACGTTGGATCGCCGGACAAATCGGTGCGCAGGACCAGTGTGTTGACGAACAATCCAATCAGGGCTTCGATTTCCGAGCGATTGCGATTGGCGATGGGTGTGCCGACCACAATGTCTTCTTGCCGCGAGTACTTTGCCAGCAAGAGTTTGAAAGCCGCCAGCAAAGTCATGAACAGCGTGGTTCCGGACGTGCGGCTCAAAGCATTGAGTTGTCCGACAAGATCGGTGGGCGCTTTCCAGCGAAGAACAGCGCCGTTGAAGCTTTGCAGCGCCGGACGCGGGCGGTCTGTCGGCAGCTCCAACTGCGCGGGCGCAGAGGCCAGATGCTGTCTCCAATACGCCAGGTGGTTCTCGAGGATCTCGCCCTGCAAGGTTGCACGCTGCCAGACGGCATAGTCGCCGTACTGCACAGGGAGGTCGGCGAATGGAGAGGGTTCCCCTGCCACCTCCGCCCGGTACATGTCCGCGAATTCCCGATAAAGAACGCCCAACGACCAGCCATCGCTGATGATGTGGTGCAGGTTCAGAATCAGGGCATGATCTTCGGCGCCCAATTTGAAGAGTGCGGCCCGCAACAGAGGGCTCTGCGCGAGGTCAAACGGTCGTCGGATCTCTTCGCCCACCAGCCGCTTTGCTTCGTTCAGGCGGTCCGCTTCCGGCAAATCCGAAATGTCGAGTCGGGGAAGTTCGATCTTGAGTTCCGGCGTAACCCACTGAACGGGTTCTTCGTTCTCAATGCGGAATGTTGTCCGCAGGGTCTCGTGGCGGCGCACAATCGCGTTCAACGTGCGTTCCAGCGCGGGTACATTCAATGCACCTTCGATTCGAACAGCCCAAGGCACATTATAAGAGCCGGATTCTCCCTCTAGCTGCGAGAGGAACCACAGACGCTGCTGCGCAAAAGAAAGTGGATGTGGACGGGGGCGGCGCGCGCGAGTGAGTGCCGGGAGGGAGCCCTGCTGGCGCTGCTGCAAGCCCTCAACCACCGACGCTAAGCCCCGGACGGTAGAGGCTTCGAACATGGCGCGGAGTTGGATTTCCACCTGGAACACTTGGCGGATACGAGAAACCACTTGCGTGGCGAGTAACGAGTGGCCACCGAGTTCGAAAAAGTCATCGCACGCGCCGACCTGCGGCAGGCTTAAGACTTCGCTCCAGATGGAACAGATCCCCTCTTCGACGGGCGTGCGCGGCGCCTCGTAGGGGGTGCCGGACGCACGATTCGCGTATTCTGGTTTCGGAAGAGCCTTTCTATCAATCTTGCCGTTGGGAGTGAGTGGAAGCGCTTCGAGGGGGACAAACGCCGCCGGAATCATGAATTCCGGCAAGCTCTTCTTCAGATGCTGGCGAAGCAATTCCTCATCCATTACCGAAGCTGAGTCAGAAACGATATATGCCACCAACCGTTGATCGCCAGGCGTATCTTCGCGCGCCAGGACTGCGGTTTGTCGTACTCCGCTGTGCCGCAGCAGCACGGCTTCAATCTCACCAAGTTCGATACGGAAGCCACGCAGCTTCACCTGGTTGTCGATGCGACCCAGGTATTGCATTTGCCCATCTGAGCGCCAGCGCACTAAATCTCCCGTGCGGTAGAGACGTGAGTGTTCCCCGGGAGCAAGTGGAGAGTCGGGCCAAGACAATGAGTCGACTACAAATTTCTCCGCCGTGAGCTCGGGCCGACGGAAGTACCCTCGTGCCAATCCGAGGCCCCCGATGTAAAGCTCTCCGGGAACGCCGGATGGCGTGAGTTGCTGGTGCGCATCCAGCACATAAAATTGAGTGTTCGTGATGGGACGGCCGATTGGAGCGACGCCGTCCAGATCGTTCGTGACACGATAGACTGAAGACCAAATCGTCGTCTCCGTAGGGCCGTACATGTTCCACAAGGAAGCGCAGCGAGTGCGCAGCACATTCGCCAGGTCGGCGGGAAGCGCTTCACCGCCGCAGAGAATCTTGAAATTCGAT
>JAYVEP010000066.1:0-5744 GCA_043749225.1 Acidobacteriaceae bacterium | reverse complement strand
CAGATCAGCCATACAACATTCTGTACCGATTCTGTTTTGGACGCAAGCCCTTCTTTGCAGGCCACTGGAACCGCCCGCCCCCCCGCTAATCAAGTACGCAACTATGGAACTCGCGAAAGGTATTTATCACTTTCCTACAGGCCCCTTTAACTGGTACGTCATTGAAGAAGGGGGAAGGCTCACACTCGTCGATGCGGGGTTTCCGGGACACTTCGGCGTGTTCTCAGACGGGGTCCGGTCCATCGGTCGCGAGATGAAGGACGTGGAGGCAGTAATACTTTCCCACGCTCACGCAGATCATATGGGTTCGCCGATCGCGTGGCGAAGGGCGCAAATGCGCCGGTCTATATTCACGCGAAGGATGTTTCGGCCTCTCAGAGGGTCCTTCAGCTTCCATGGTTTGCATTGATGTCGAACGCTTGGCATACGTTCATGGCTGCGACGCTGGGAAGTGCAGTGGTGAACGGTGTGTTCAGTACGGCCCATATTTCCAAGCCTCGCCCATTCGAGGATGGAGAAGTGTTAGACGTACCGGGCAGGCCGCACGTGATCCACACGCCTGGTCATACTCCAGGTGAGGTCGCATTTTACCTGCCTGCACAACAAGTACTGATTAGCGGCGATGCCCTAGTGACTCAAGACTTATTTACTGGCCGTGCGGGACTTCAACTGACCCGCCCTCAGCTCAACGACGACTATGCCGATGCGCGGAAATCGTTAGATCGACTCAAGGATCTAGGGAAAGTCAAAATACTGCCAGGCCATGGCAGGCCGTGGGATGGGGAAATCGTCGAAGCAATCTCAAAGGCGTTGAGCGCCTAGACCCATTTATGCGATAGGCAGCGCCGGATTGAGCCGTGTCGAACAGTAAGGCAATCCAGGAGGAATATCGCGCTAACTTCGCCGGATCTTCGCCAAGTCGATCCGCGGGGCGGGCCCGCGTTCATAAGAGATCAGCCCTTGCTCGCAAAACTCTGCAATGAGATGGCGCCTACAGCTTTGCTGCCGCGAACCACAACTGGCTTCGCATTGGCCATGACCGTTGGTATGTTTTCTGATCCATGGCTTTTCGAAACCCCAACATGGAGCAAAGCGGCTGGCGCTAACAAAGATTGATTCGCGGAATTGCATCAGATTCCAGATCTCCCAGGAGCAGGCTCGCGCGCAAGGATCGGACTTCGAGGTTCGCCACGCTGACACATCAACCTGGTATGCTTCGCGGCGTATTGGGAAGAGTGCTTAGCGTATAAAACGATTGTGGAGCGCTCCACAAATCGCATACTCGGAGCTCACCTGTTGGGAGAAGGAGCCGAAGAAGTGATCAATATCGTTGCGCTGGCGATAAGGTGCGGCCTTCCATCGGGCGATCTTCGCCATTTGCTTTATTCGTATCCCAGTATCGGCTCGAACATTCCCTAGATGCTCTAGTGCGTCTGCTCAATCCAGAAACGTTTCCTAAGCCATCGCCACTCGCGAGATCATAGCTATACAGGTTCACAACCAAATGGCACTCCTTGAATTTCGAGATGTCTCGTACTCTATTGGCGGTCGCGAAATCGTTCGCAAGATCAATTTGTCGGTGGAAGAGGGCGAAACCGTTGTCTTACTGGGTCGTAGCGGTTCTGGCAAAACAACATTGATCAAGTGCGTGAATCGTCTGACGGAGCCCACCACCGGCGAGATCTGGTACAAAGGCAAACCGCTTCGCGATTGGGATCGTATTCGCCTGCGTCGGACTACCGGATACGTCATCCAGGAAAACGGTTTACTACCGCACTTGACCGTGGAGGAAAATGTGGCAACGGTTCCACGTCTTGAGAATTGGGCAAAGGCCGACATAGGACCGCGCGTGGCTGCCATGCTCAACGCGGTCGGTCTATCGCCAACGATCTATGGAACTCGCCTCCCGCGTCAACTCTCTGGTGGCCAGCGTCAGCGCGTTGGAATTGCTCGTGCGCTTGCGGCTAATCCACCGCTTCTACTGATGGATGAGCCGTTCGGCGCGCTAGATCCTGTGACCCGTTTTGAACTACAGAAGACCTTTCAGGCCTTGAGCCGTGAATTCAACAAGACCACGCTCTTCGTGACCCACGACATTCGGGAAGCGCTCATGCTCGGATCGCGAATCGCTTTGCTTCGTGATGGCGAAATTGATATCGTGACTTCACCGCGAGAATTTCTTAAGGCACGCTCCGAAGAGGCGCGAATGTTCCTCGCGACGCTTGAATCCGATAAGAGGGAGCCATGAGCCGGATTCGTTGGGAGGAGATCATTTCGCTGACCGGCGAACATCTGATACTAGTGCTGGTCTCGATCTCGGTCGCTGTTGCGATTGCAATCCCCGCCGCAGTATTCCTGGCCCGCCGGGAACAACTGCGACGATGGGTGACGGGGATCGTTAACTTGTTTCAAACCGTCCCCAGCCTTGCTCTGTTCGGTTTCTTGATTCCCGTTCCTCTCATCGGTGGAATCGGCAGGCGGACCGCCATTGTAGCTTTGATTCTTTATGCGCTTCTTCCGATCCTACGAAATACCTTGGTCGGGATTCTGGGCGTTGATCCAAATGTCCGCGAGTCCGCCGTGGCGATGGGAATGACAGATCGGCAGCTTCTATGGCAGGTTGAGATGCCGCTCGCCGTTCCGTCCATACTCGCGGGTGTCCGCATCGCAACGGTCACCACAATCGGTACCGCAACGATTGCCGCAGCCATCGGCGGCGGCGGGCTTGGTACGTTTATCTTTCGGGGTATCGCCATGGTCGATTCGGTGACCATACTAGCGGGCGCGATCCCCGCGGCCCTAATCGCAATCTTGGCAGATGAGGTATTGGGATGGCTCGAACGCCGGCTCTCGCTTTGGGTATAGCTTCGCTAGGTTTAATCGCGCTCTCGGCTTGTTCAAGCAAGCCGGTGATCGTCGTTGGTTAAAAAAACTTCACGGAGCAAGTGACGCTTGGCGAACTTGTGGCGCAGCAGATCGAGCGGCGACTGGACGTAGAGGTCCATCGCAAATTGAACCTCGGTGGAACTCTGTTAGCCCATGAGGCGGTGAAAGCCGGCTCACTCGATCTCTATCCCGAGTACACGGGAACGGCCTTGACTGCTGTTTTGAAGCGTCCAGCGATTAAGGATCCAAGAGCGGTCCTCGAACAGGTGCGGCAAGGCTACAAGCCTTGGGATCTCGTTTGGCTCGATCCACTTGGGTTCAACAACACATTTGCGATGGTAATTCGAACGGATGCGGCGAAGGACCTCACCGCCAGGACCTTGAGTGCGGCGGCCCAACGCCCTCGGCCGTGGAAAATGGGCGTTGGATATGAGTTCGTCGGGCGACCTGATGGGTTGTCAGGCCTATTGAGCGCCTACGGTCTCCGAATGGACGGCGCACCACTCGGGATGGATTTAGGCCTGCTTTATCCCGCGATTGAAAGTGGGCGGATCGAAATGGGTGCCGCCAGTTCAACAGACGCCCAACTTGCCCGCTCTGAGTTCACTGTGCTTGAGGACGACAAATTATACTTCCCACCCTACCAATGCGCCATTGTTGTACGAGAGTCGGCCTTGGCAAAACATCCTGGATTGCGCGAAGTACTGTCCGAACTTTCAGGTTTGATAACCGACGCCGACATGCGGCGTATGAACTCGGCGATAGAGCGCGAGCATCGGTCCGAAGCCTATGTCGCGAGAGAATTCTTAAAGTTCAAACTGCCTGCTCGTGCTGGGGAACGGCCATGAAAGCAAGTTGCGTCAAGACCACTAGACTGGCGTCAAACCGTCAGAGGCTCCGTAAACAGCGGTAGCCAATCCGGGCACACAGAGATGTGCCTGTCGGAAGCAGGGCGGACCGGAAGTCGCGGAACAAATCTGTTAGCTATTCAGAATTGCCGCTCGGCCAACGAGAGGCTTCCCAATAGAACATCCGTCGACCCAAAAAGAAGAGTTAGGTGGCCCCTCTGTGCCAACATGAGTGAGACACTTTCCGTGACCGCCAGGGATGTTTATCGACCGCCTCCAGAGGCCCCTCGTAGGGCGAGTGGAATGAACTGCATGACTTGAAGCCCAAAGATTTCCGCGATGAGATTCTCTCGGCCAGGAACCGTCTGTTCAAGTTGCTAACGTCGTCCGCGTTGAAACGCTTCATGAAATTGACCGGATTTTCCATTGACCTTCGCGAGATCACGGACCAGGGCAAGGTGCTCCTAGTCAACTTGAGGCAGAGCAAGAATCGCAGTCACGAAGCCGCTCGCACATTCGGTGCGCTTTTGGTCAACGAGTTCTTCGAGTCATCCATCCAGCGCCAAACGAGTCCAGGCCGCGACCCCAAGCCTTACTACCTCTACCTTGATGAATTCCAGAATTTTGTCTCCCTGGACATCGTGCGCATGCTTGCAGAGGTCAGAAAATTTGGCCTTTTCCTTGTCTTGGCTCATCAGTACTTCGAACAGCTAGATGAAGAAATTGTTGCCGGTGCGCTCAACAACTGCCAGATCAAAACCGTGTTCGGCGGCCTCTCCACTACCAATGCTCGCCTCATGGCTGAGGAGCTATTCATTGGCAAACTCGACCCGATGAAGGTGAAGGCCTCAATCTACCAGACCAAGTTCTGGCCCGAGTATCGCAGGGACAAAGTCTATGGAAAAGGAACGAGTAGCGGCACCAGCCACGGCAGCAGCTCCGCCAGCGCCGCGGCTTCGTTTTCCGGTACGACGAGCGGTCAGAGTTTCTACATGCCAGACAGTTGGGCGAGTTCCCCTGCTCAAGGCTTCACCGCGAGTGATGGTCAAAGTTCAGGCTCCACAAACAGCAGTAGCAGCGGCTACAGCGATAGCGAGTCCTCCTCGACAAGTGAGTCCGAGGCCGACATCCCGATCTTTTTTCCGGTGCCGTTTTCCGAGCTTTCTAGCATCCAGTACTACACTCTAGATGAACAGCTCACAGAACTGACAGCCGCCCTGAAAAACCAATTCCAGCGACACTGCTTCATCCAAATCCGCCAGCAGGAAACGCAGCCTATGCTAGTTCCATTCGTCGAGCCCGTGACCACCTTCACCTACAACCGCTCCATGCTCGACTACTACATCAAACGGCAGCACGAAAGGCAAAAAGCATTGCCGGCTGCGGAAGTCGATCTCTTGCTCGACCAACAGGAGACCGCGTTGCTCGATGCCGCCGCGGCGACCATCTCAGCCTTGCCGGGCCAAGTGGCCATCGAGATGGTATCGACCGCTCCCCCGCCGCCCGACCCATCCATCCCAATTTGGACCCGCACCGAGGTTCCGGAATCGACGTTCAAAACACAGGACCGCAAAAGGGGGCCGAAGGCCGACACTGAGAACCACGAGAAAGTCGTGCGCATCATCCGGGCCTTCGGCGAGAACTGGACGGCGGACGAAAACCTGCTCGAAATCTGTGAAGAACTCGATCGGCAGCAAGTGCCCGCTCCAAAGACTTGGGCAACTCGCAAAGACGGAGTAGCGCGCACCTGGAGCCGCGGATTACATCACTATCAGCATTTGGTCATCAAGTCCATCAAGGATCGCCTGAAGGCCACCACCGGAAGTGGGCCTTGACGAAACCAGTGGTTCTGCTACGCTACCCTCAGAAGTAACGGAAAGTCAGCCCGTCTGACTTTCACAAAGGAACCTACTATGCCCCCAATGCTAGTAAAACTTCAGCGCAAAGGCCAGATGGTCATTCCAAGATCGCTTCGGGAAGAAGCCGGTGTTGCCGAAGGAACCTTGATGA
>JAYVEP010000065.1:0-14811 GCA_043749225.1 Acidobacteriaceae bacterium | reverse complement strand
ATACTAGGTCCCCTCAACAAAACCCTGATCGTTCTGCGAGCGCTGGCGGAGGGAGACTTGCGTCAGCAGGTCGAAGTAGATTCCAACGACGAGATTGGTACCATGGGGCGCGCATTGAATCAGGCGATCGAGGGCATGTCCAGTACGATTCGTGCAATCTCGAATTCGGCGATTCAGGTCGGCAGCGCCAGCGAAGAGCTTTCCACCACGAGCCAGCAGATTACGGCCAATTCCGAGGAAACCTCGGCCCAGGCGAGAGTGGTGTCGGATGCAACTTTGCAGGTCAGCCAGAACCTGCAAACCGTCGCCACCGGGGCGGAGGAGATGGGCGCCAGCATTAAGGAGATTGCCAAGAACGCGACCGAAGCGGCGAAGATTGCCACCTCCGCGGTGCGGGTCGCTGAAACTACCACGACCACGGTTTCGAAACTGGGCGATTCCAGCACGGAGATAGGGCTGGTCATCAAGGTCATTACCTCGATCGCGCAGCAGACGAACCTGTTGGCGCTGAACGCGACGATTGAAGCGGCGCGGGCAGGGGAAGCGGGCAAGGGTTTTGCCGTAGTGGCCAACGAAGTAAAAGAACTGGCAAAAGAGACGGCCAAAGCGACGGGAGACATTAGCCGGAAGATCGAAGCCATTCAAGGCGATACCAAGGCCGCGGTAGATGCGATTGCGTCAATCAGCACCGTAATTCACCAGATTAATGACATTTCAAACACCATTGCGTCGGCGGTGGAAGAACAGAATGCGACGACGAACGAGATGGCGCGGAATGTAAGCGAAGCGGCACATGGCAGCGGGGAGATCACGAGCAACATCGCGGGCGTAGCGCAGGCGGCGGAGAGTACGTCGCGGGGAGCGACGGATACGCAGAAGGCGGCACAGCAACTGGTGGAGACATCGGCGGAACTGCGGCGGCTGGTGGAGCAATTCAAGATCAACGGGAATGGCAACGGGCATCAAGCATCTGGTTCCGTAACGAGAAGCATGGCGGCCCGGGCCAGCGCTTAGGCTGGGGCGCCACGTGGCGAAGTGGTAACGGAGAGAACTCGGTAATGGCTCGCATTCGTGTTCTGGTAGTCGACGATTCGGTAGTAATCCGCAAGCTGCTCGCCGAAACCTTGTCTAGAGATCCAGAAATCGAAGTGGTGGCTTCCGCCAGCGATGGTCGCATCGCGCTGGCGAAGATCTCGCAACTGCATCCCGACCTGATTACGCTAGATATTGAAATGCCAGTGATGAACGGTCTGGAGACGCTGGCGGAAATCCGCAAACTGTATCCCAAACTCCCAGTCATTATGTTCAGCACGTTGACCGGGCATGGAGCGGTGGCAACGCTGGAGGCGCTGTCGCTGGGTGCCTCGGACTATGCCACAAAACCTAGCCATGTGGGCGGCTCGGAGGAGGCGATGGCGGCCATTCGCGCGGAGCTGATTCCGAAGATCAAGGCTTTATGCGGCGGCGCAGCGCGGAAACTGAATTCCGCGTCATCTTCTTGTTCTGAGGCAAGGGCTCCACTGCCAGTTTCTTGCTCGACCAACCGTCGACCAGCGGCTGACCGGCGCATTGAAATTGTGGCGATTGGGACCTCGACCGGTGGCCCTAACGCGCTGGCGGAAGTTTTGCCGCATATCCCGATGGATTTTCCTGTTCCAATTATGGTGGTACAGCATATGCCGCCGATTTTCACACGCTTGCTGGCAGAGCGCCTGGCCAGCCGTTCGGCGATTTCTGTACGGGAAGGCGTTCCGGGTGCTGTTCTCGCAGCAGGACATTCATGGATTGCGCCGGGAGACTTTCATATGAAGGTAAAACGGGTCGGGTTGGTGTGGCATCTGGAACTCAATCAAGAGGCTCAGGAAAATTCGTGTCGCCCGTCGGTCGACGTTCTGTTTCGTTCGGTCGCAGCGGTGTATGGAGCCAACGTGCTGGGAGTGGTGATGACTGGTATGGGTTCGGATGGAGTGATTGGGGCGCGGCACATTCGCGCCGCTGGGGGCGAGGTCATTATTCAGGACGAAGCGTCATCCGTCGTCTGGGGAATGCCCGGCTTAGTCTACGCGGCAGGCCAGGCGGACGGGATTTACCCGCTCGACCAATTAGTTCCGGAGATCATGCGCCGTGTGGTGCAACGACGTCCGCAGCGTGCAGCTTCGATTTCGAGTTCCGCTTCCAAGCCCACCGCGGATCCGGCAGAGAGCCATCTTGATGCTCTGGAGGCGGGAACCAAATGACAGTCGGCAACCCCAGCACCATCGTCAAGCCTCCGTTGATCAAAGCCGCTGAGTCCGTTGACCCTGTTTTTCGCCAGATTCGCGACGTAGTGTACAAGGCCTGCGGCATCTTCCAACTTGACGAAAAACTTTACTTGTTGGTGGATGGCTGTGGGCGCCGGATGAAGCAGTTGGGTCTGACCAACTCGCGCGACTATTGGAATCTGCTGACGGCGCAGTCCAGCCGAGACGCGGAGCTTCGACAACTGCTGAACGAACTTACCATTGGCGAGACTTGCCTCTTTTGCAGCCAGCCGCAGATTGATGCCTTGCGAAAAGTGATTTTACCTGAGTTGGCCGGGGAAAAGATCAAGCAGATCACCAAAAGGTTGCGCATCTGGAGCGCGGGCTGTTCGACGGGGGAAGAGTCCTACACCCTGGCGATGAATATGCTTGAGGAAACAGAAGGCCTGTTGAAAGGTTGGACTATTGAGATTCTTGCCACCGATCTTAACGACCGCTCGGTGGAAAGCGCCAAAGCTGGCATTTATGGCGACTATGCCTTGCGCTCCACCACCGACTATTTCAAGCGTAAGTACTTTACTCCTCTCGACGACAAGAAGTTGCAGGTTCGGCAGGAGGTCAAGAAGCTGATCACTTTCAGCCGTTTGAACCTGCAAGACGATTCCAAAATGCTCTTCATGAAGGGTATGGACCTGATTTTCTGCTGCAATGTGCTGATTTACTTCGATGGCCCTTCGAAGTCAAAAGTCATCAACCATTTCTTCAGCAACTTGAATTTTGGCGGGTATTTCTTTCTTGGAACATCGGAATCGCTCTTGAAGTTGAACGATCAGTTTCACCTGGTACATTTTCCCGGGGCGATGGCGTATTGGAAGCCGTCCCTGAAGAGCGGAAAGCTGTGAAGATCGAAGACTTCGAAGCTAAAAAAACCGCGAACCGAAGGCTGGAGAACCATGCAGCGTGCCCAACTAGGAAGCGTGGCCAACTATGACAACGACCGTTGCCGATAAGATTCGTGAGCGCATCGAGCGCATTGAAACGACGCCATCCATTCCAGCGGTTTTCCTGCCCTTGGTGGATCTCCTGAGCGCGCCCGCCGAGGAGGCCAACCTCGACGAGGTGGTTCGCCTGGTTTCTTATGACAACGCAATTGCCGCACAATGCCTGCGAGTGGCGAGTTCACCGCTCTTTGGATTGACCAAGCCGCCCAAATCCATTGCTGCGGCCGTGAGGGCTCTTGGCTTGCAACGGGTTCAAACCATTGTACTTACCAGCTGCATGGGTCAGGCATTTTCGGCAGAAAGCTGGGGCATCGATCCAGCCGCGTTCTGGAGGCATTCGCTGGGGTGCGCCATGGTTTCCCGTAAATTCAGCGAGAAGCTGGCTGGCGTCGACGGGGAACGAACTTATATGGCGGGCCTGCTGCACGATTTGGGATTTCTGGCCAGCAGCATGGCGTTTCCCGATGAGTTCGGGGCCTCCGTGGAGTTGGCTTGTCGGGAGCAGATTCCGTTGCACGAGTCGGAGCAGGCAACGATGGGATTCACGCACTGCGAGACGGGGTTCGCACTGGCCGAGAAGTGGCATCTTGCGGAAGACATTCTTGAGGTCATTGCACATCACCACGCGCCGGAGCAGACGGGGCGCGCGCGTTCGCTGGTAGCTCTCGTGCATCTGAGCGACGAGCTGGGCCGTGTGCGGGGCCTCGGCTACGGATACTATGAGCGGCATAAGGTTGATCTGATTTCCGACCCCGCCTGGTCGATTCTATTGGAAGAACATCGCGACCTGGAAGGCGTCGACTTGGCCCGGTTCACCTTTGAGCTGGATGAGGCTGTCGTCAAGGTGGGCGAAATGGTTTCCGCAATATTTGGGCCGGCGGCTGCTTAGACACGCAGGTCAGTTCTTCGGGTGGGTTCAACTCGATCCATCTTCAACGCGCAGCGGCGGACCTCGGATCGCAGGCCGTGCAGGGGTCGGTTCAGAAACCGAGCTACTTGGCGAGCGTCGCTGGATGTTGTCTTGCGACGGCCAGGTTTCGGAACTTAGCTGTCGACTTGCAGCGAAATAAGGATCGGCATGTTTTCGAAAAGCAAGTGGATCTCCAGCGCGGCAGAAGTTTTTGGGGAATGCAGGCTGTAGTCGTCGCCTGTAATCACGGTGGGGACGGAGAGCATACAGCCGTCTCCCAATCCCGGAATTTTGTTCTTGAAATTGCCCGCCACCATGTTGCAGATTTCTCCAAAGGCGTCGCACATGTCGGAGCCGACCTTGTCGGGATCAACGCCAAGCATCTTGGAAGCCATGAGCCCAGCGGAAGCACGGCTGCAGCGAATGCTCATCACTCCGCAAAGTTGTCCGGCGAGGCCGACCATGGCGGTGATGTCGAGAGTTCCTTCGTGCGCAGTTTCTGGCGCCTTCAACTTCGAGCCCAGCATCAGTTCAAATACTTCTCGCGCCGCCACTTCCAACATGGGAAGCCAGCTTTGGCGGCTATTCTCGGCAACCAGTGCTACACCTGTAGTGTTCAAGCTTTCACCCCCACCAGAGGAATTACATGTTCTTTGACCTGATCCGGCGTAAAGGGTTTACGAATGTAGCCGCGAGCCCCCAACGAAATGGCTTGCACTACGTGCGCTTCGCTGCCCTCGGTTGTGATCATTACCACGGGCACGTCCTTCGAGTTCGCTACTCCGGGCAACGCTTTGAGAAACTCCAGCCCGTCCATGATGGGCATATTAATGTCACAGAGGATGAGTTCAACCGTATTCTCCGCGAGTACGGCCAGCGCTTCCGCGCCGTTCCCAGCCTCGAACACTTGGCTGAGTTCAATGCCCGCCTGCCGCAGCGACCGTTCCACAATCTTTCGCATGACCGAGGAATCATCCACGATCAGAGCACGAATAGCATCCATAGATCCTCATTTTTCGGCGAGGCAGAGATCTAATGTCTCTTCTATTTACCTTGCACTGTTGGTTTATCGGCGCGGACCAACCGGACTTTAGAAAAGCTACGACCTTATGGATGCGGGACAAACGTCATCTTGCTGGCCTGCCGGAATCACGCATTGGATACGTGCGAGTCTTGAGGACTAGAATTCAAGGAGAGGTGCAAGCAATGGCTACGAACGACGAGACAAACCGCACTTCCAGTCCGGCTAAAGCGGCAGAGGAAGTTGCTGGAGCGCAGGACTTGCTAAGGGCTTTGCAGAAAAAAATTGGACAGCATCCCGAGATCGGACAAGCAATCCACAAGCTTGAGCTGGCGCTTGCCATCCTCGAAGTGCAAACCGGAGGAATGCTGTAAATCGACGGGTTTGGGGCCGTTAAGCTAAGCTACGCATGAATGCCTACGGACGTATTTCGATGGGTGTTCCATTCGGCACGAAATTCCAGATTTCGTCCATTTCGGCATCGGTTACGGCAATGCAGCCGTCGGTCCAGTCGTACAGCCGATTGGCGGCACTCGGGCCATGGTAGCCGTTGGGGATGCCGTGGACGAACACATCTCCGCCCGGAGACGCTCCCCGCCTACGAGCTGCCACGCGTTGCTCTGGGGTCGGGTAAGAAATATGGAGTGATTTGTAATACTGGCTGTGGGAATTGCGCGAGTCCAAGACGTAAACTCCTTCAGGAGTCTTGTGATCGCCTTGCTGCATCTTAGGGCCAACCGGGGAGCCACCGAGAGCTACTTTGTATTCCTTCACGACATCTTGGCCGTGGAGAAGCCTCAGTATGCGCTTCTGCTTCAAGACGAGAACACGGTTTACCTGGGTTGGTCCAAGAGATGCGGTCTGCGCCGGCAAGCGCTGGATAGCGAGCATTCCCAGCACAACCAGCGCCCTCAGCAGTACCAAGAACGCCCTTCGGAGAACCGCTTTGCTGATCATGCTCGCAGGCTGACGTTACCCTCAATCTCGCCCTTGATGTTGAGGTTCCTAATCAATCGATGGAGATAATTGGGATGCAGCCCCAGAGCCTTCGCCGCATCGGCATATTTTCCGCCTGACTCTCGTATCGCATTCAGAATCAGTTTCTTCTTATATTCCTGCACCGACCCGTGATATTTTCCCGAAGCAATTTCAGCGGAACCATTATGTTCCAGAATTTGCTCTGGGAAGTCTTCCGGCAATAGAGTGTCGCCAACGCCCAGTACCACAGCGCGTTCGATAGCGTTCTCCAACTCACGGACGTTGCCCGGCCAGTCATAGCTCATGAGGCAGGACAGGGTGGCGGAAGAGACCAGTTTCTTTAGCTGGCCGCATTTTGCGCTATGTTTCTTGACAAAGTGCTCAACCAGTTCCGGTATATCCTGCTTGTGATCGCGCAGGGCTGGCATGTTGACAGGAATCACGTTCAAGCGGTGAAAGAAATCTTCCCGAAAGGTTCCTTTTTTCACGGCTTCTTTTAGATTGCGATTCGTCGCGGTGATAAGGCGAATATCGACTGGGATGTTGCGAGTTCCTCCGAGGCGCACAAGCTCACGCTCAGCGAGAACGCGCAACAATTTGGCTTGCAGCCCGACCGGGAGTTCACCTACTTCATCCAGAAACACTGTGCCGCCATGGGCGACTTCGAGTTTGCCTTTTCTCGGCACGGCACCGGTGTAGATGCCCTTTTCGACGCCAAAGAATTCCGCTTCCAGTAAAGTATCCGGAATGGCAGCGCAATTCACGGCTACGAAAGGCTTCTCGCTGCGACGGCTATTGCCATGTATGGCGCGCGCGGCCAGTTCTTTACCTGTTCCGCTCTCGCCTCGAATCAGCACTGTGGAATCGGCTGGAGCCGCGCGTGAGATGAGCTGGAGTACTTCCTGCATGGCCTGGCTGGTGCCTTTGAATTCGTGGTCAAGATTGATCTCTGAATTCAGGCGGCGGTTCTCCTGCCGCAACCACTCGATCTGGTGCACGTTTTCCAGAGCGACTGATGCGATGGCAGCGAGCGCGGTGACTAACTGAAGATGGTCTTCCGTAAACGGAATTCCGCTCTTGCGGCTGCCGAGATAAATGCAGCCAATGACACGCTCCATAACATTCAACGGCACGCACAGCAAGGAGCGGACTTCCGAGGCGACCAGACTCTTGACTTCGCGATATCCGCCCTGGTTCTGCACGTCGTTGAGCAGCATGGCAACGCCCTGCTTCATGACCTGCTGCACAATCGTTCGGCTGACTCGTATAGGAGCCTCCGACCCTTGCCGATCGCGCGCCAGAGTGGAAGTGAACTCGCCGTGACGCTCCAGCAAAATCGCGCCTTCTTCTGCAGGCGCAACCTCGAAGACGGATTGCAGAACCTGCTCCTGCAACTCGCGCAGATCGTGAATGGAATTCACCGACTGGCTGATCTTCAACAATGCATTCAGGTTGCGGCTAAGGGCTGCCGACGCCGAATCTTCCTGAGGCGCGAACTCCGGATGAAGATAGAGCGCATCCTCGGGACGCAGATGAACGGTGGCCTGCATAGGCAGGCTTTCGTCGTCGAATTCAATGGTCCCCGTTTGTTCGGGACTGTCCTCCTGAGTGAGAAACAGGAGTAGGGACTCGCCAACGGCGATACGGTCGCCATGCTTGAGTAAATGTTCCTGGATAAGCGCGCCGTTCACGAGAGTTCCGTTGCGGCTTTCAAGATCGCGCAAGCGATAGCCACTGTCCTCGAAGGAAAGGGCGCAGTGGCGGCGCGACAGGGCCGGATCAATAATGGCGATCTGATTGCCGCCGTCGCGGCCGACAAAAACTTCTCCGGCAGGCAGTTCTACCACCTGGTTTTTCAATGGTCCGGCGATAATGCGCAGTCGGGGATTCATGATGTTGAAAAGAAGGGTGATCTCCTGTTTAACACAGGTCCATGGTTTCGCACAGAGAGAATTAGTCCTTGCTGTGGCTGGACTATCCGTTCAGATAGTACTAACGGATCGGATAGCGTTCTGGCTCTCATTCGAAAACGGTTTGTCCGGCCCGGGCGATCTTTAAGGATAGCCTAAACCTTTATACAGCAATATCTTAGCCCTTGGACATTCGCTGGTTTTCGGTGACTTGATGGTTTTGGCCTAAGAGTGCACCAAGAAACGAGCGAAGCCGCTAGAGGGTTGTTCCCCTCAGCGGACTTTGACCGATGAGTTCTGCTCCCGCTGTGGAGTCTGGGCGGTGGCCATGTCAGGTTTGTCGGGCGCATGCGCTTGCCGGGATTCTGCATAATTCCTTCGTCAGGAGCCTGGCGAGTGCAATTTGGTGAGTTCAGACTATGTTGCCCCGCCGGAGTGTCGCGGTGTACTGGGCTGAACTCCAAAGTTTCCGCGAAATGCAGGACTCTTAATACGGGGGAAGACTGGTTTCGTGGAACTAGGGCTGGAACTCGCTAACAGCGCGGCTTTCAGCCCGTTTTTATTTCAATCTGGTGTCCAAGGTGTCCATGCCAAACTCCCGGCACCCCTGAATATTCCACACAAGGAAGCTAGTCGCCCGCGGCATCCTGCAGCCTGGAAAGGGCTAGGTGCTCGCTTACTGGAATGCCATCGCGATATTCGACGTGACGGCCTGAAATCGCGGGGACTCGGTCGCCTGGGACAAGGATACCCACCAGGTTGAGCGGATCGGCGGCGGACAGAATCGCCGCCTCGCCGTTCGGGGGGAGTTGTCGCGTTGCACGCAAGGATTCGACCGCGACTGGCAGAGCAAATTGTTCGCCCAGGAATCCGTCGACGAATCGCCCGCCCCGAACCTCACCACGATCTTCCAGACGACGAAACGTAATGAGTAGTTCCCGCCATTTTGGCAATACAGTCTCGCGGGCAAGCAGGTCGCGGAAGACGACTCCATAACGCTGCAGCAGCATCCAGCAGGTGGCTTCAGCGGCTCTCGCGCGGTCGATGACCGCATCTGTGTAAAGAAGAGACCAGCGCCCGGAACTGTGTCGCGGGCGGGAAGTGCGCCCAAAGCCTTGTCCTGAACGGCGTTTGGGGTCGATGAGTGCGCGAAGATTGTCGAAGCCATCTGCCGTGATCAGTCCGGCAGCAACGAGTTCCCAGAGTCCAGTCTCAACTTCCGCTTTGAGCTTGCCAGTACCCTTGACCACATCAATGAAGAACGATGCACCGCGCTGACGCAGAAATTCCAAGACCCGTATCGCGCCTTCGCTCAATCCTCGAGTCGGCGCATCTGTTTCGTTTCCGCTATTTGCAGGGCGTCGCGGAATCATCCAATCGGCCTCTTCGCGAATAAAAAATGTGACGGGAGCTACGCTGGTCGGAATAACGCGGCGCTTGCCCTGCGATGAGTCCTCCAATGTGGCGGGATGTGGAGAGAGACGTCCCCATCCCACAGCCCCGGTCATGCAGAGTGAATCGAGCCATTGCGGATCGTAGTGCGCCACGCGGCGGGAAAGGACTTCACGCTCCCACGCATTGGCCGGAATTTCAAAGCCTTGCAATTGGCGCAAGATTTCCAGCACGCCACGCTCTCCCGCAAGTTGCGAATTGGACGCGATGTGCTGCCAGCGCAGCAGCCAGCGCAAGAACTGCGCGGCAGTCGCGGGTTTAATCTGCTTGCGCAACGTTCCAAGAGTGAGGAAATGAATTCGCGCCAGCAGGCGGCGGTCGCACCATTCCGTGTCTGTTGTTGTGCCGGTGAACCTGCCGCGCAGAATCGAACCGCTGGCCTCCATTCGCAATAGCGCTTGATCGATGGCGCTTGCTGGCAGGTTGAGCGTGCGGCTCAGGTTTGCGGCGGTTGCCGGACCGAGATGCTGCATCCAGCCCGTCACCATCCGCAGCAACGCTTCGTCCAAGGAATTCGCTTCCGTGCCGACATCGGCCAAGCAGCGCTCGAAAACTGCATCGGGATAGAGCAGCGAGAAGTTCTTGGCGCGCTCCGTTGCGACCCAGTAAGTGCGTCCCTCCGAATGCGCGCGTGACGCGCGGCCATCCAGAACAAGATGGTCGAAGCAGCGCTGCCACTTGTAGATGGATTCGGCGTGCAGCGAAGCCGGCAGAGCGCTTTCCGCGTCCAAATCAAACGTTACGGGCAGCGCTACCAGCGTATGCAGAACATCTTGCAGCTCATCGGCATCGCGCACATCGGGCCAAGCTTCGTCGCGAACCTGTGCGATGGCTGCGGGATCGAGTTTGCCGACTTCCTCCAAGACTGATGCTGGCAGCATGCGGCGCATCTCAACGGCACGTGCGCGACGTTCCTCCAGCGGAGCATCATCGAGGAACGCATACGGATTCGCGTTCAAGATTTCATGCGAAAACTGAGAAGGTACGGGAGTATCCACCGCGAGGCAGCGAATCGAGCCATCGGCCATTCCGTTGAGCACTGCCCGGAGGCCATCGATGTCCATGGCTTCGGTTAAAACATCCTTCATCACTTCAGCGACCAACGGGTGATCCGGAATTTGGATGTCGCCCTCGATGTTTTCCTGACACGCGGCAACATCGGGAAACACTGCGGCAAGGAGATCGTCGGAGCGCATACGCTGGATCTGCGGGGGAATCTTCTTCCCGCCTCGGAAGCGAAGCAGCGCTAGTGCCCGCTGCGCATCCCAACGCCATCGGGTCGCAAAAATGGGAGATGGCAAAGCCGCCTGTTCCAGAATTGGCTGTATGGTATCCGCTTGTAAATACTGGAAAACATCAGCCAGCGGGAAGCTATGTTGTTCCGCCAGTGCAATATTCAGACCGTTATCCGTAGCAGCTGCCTGCAATTCGAAATTGAAACTGCGGCAAAAGCGCTTGCGAAGAGCCAGTCCCCAAGCCTTGTTCACACGCCCGCCAAATGGCGCGTGAATGACGAGCTGCATGCCTCCGCCTTCATCGAAAAAGCGTTCGGCGATGATGGTTTTCTGCGACGGTACCGCTCCCAGCACAGCTCGACCCTGCAAGATGTACTCGACGAACTGCTCGCCGCTGGAGTCGTCCAACCCGCACTCTTCTTTCAGCCAGGTGACCGCCGCGGCAACTTCCGGCTGGTTTTGCGAAATGCCAATGGGAGAAGTGTTCGGTAGCAAATCACTCACCGCCTGGCGCAGTTCACCGATGCACACTGAAAGTTCAGCCGTGCGCGCCGGAGCTTCGCCGCGCCAAAAGGGAATCGTTGGCGATGCTCCGTGCGCGTCTTCGACCAGCAGGCGCCCGGTTTTCGATTCCACGCGACGGATGCGCCACGACGTATTCCCTAGGAGCATGACGTCGCCCTTCATGCTCTCCACCGCGAAGTCTTCATCCACTGTGCCGATATTGGAACCGTCGGGCTCAGCTACCACCGAGTAAAGTGCCGTGTCGGGAATTGCGCCGCCACTTGTAATCGCCGCCAATCGGCTACCCCGCCGCGCCCGTAGCTTTCGGTTTACGCGGTCGCGATGCAAATAGGCTCCATAGCGCCCGCGTTGCGCGGCAATCCCTTCGGAGAGCATCTCGAGAATCTGTTCGTAGGTCTCGCGGGAGAGCGTCTTGTATGGATAGGCGTGACGAGATAGGTCGAAGAGCTCATCTTCGTCCCACTCTTCCTGCGAAGCACAGGCCGCCACAATCTGCTGCGCCAACACGTCTGACGGAGAATCGGGAATCACCAGGCGATCAAGGTCGCCAGTGCGAATTGCACGCACTAAAGCCGCACACTCCACAAGATCGTCGCGGGTGGTCGCGAAAAGACGGCCCTTCGGAATAGCTCCGCGCCAGTGACCCGAGCGGCCTACTCGTTGCAACGCCACCGCGATTGAGCGTGGCGTATTAATCTGGCAGACAAGATCGACGCTGCCAATATCGATGCCAAGCTCGAGCGAAGCAGTAGCGACCAGCAGCTTGATCTGCCCCATTTTCAACTTGGTTTCCGCCGCCAGCCGCATCTTGCGGGCCATCGAACCGTGGTGAGTGGCAACGGAATCTTCACCGAGCAACTCTTCCAAACGATGTGCCAGCCGTTCCGCCATGCGTCGTGTATTCACGAAGACCAGGGTCGAACGATGCTGTCCCGCAAGCTCCGCCAAGCGCGCGTAAATCTCGTCCCACTGCTCATTGGAACTGATTGGCCCTAGCGGACTGGCCGGAATTTCAACCGCCAAATCCATCTTCCGCCGATGGCCAACATCCACAATGGCGGGGGCAGGCCGATTTGCGCCGACCAAGAACTGCGCAACTTCTTCAATCGGTTTCTGCGTTGCGGAAAGCCCTATGCGCACCGGCACTTGATGCGTGAGAGCCTGCAGCCGTTCCAGAGATAGCGCCAGATGCGCACCGCGTTTGTCGTCGGCGACGGCGTGGATTTCGTCCACGATCACAGTTGTCACGTCACGCAAAATGGCTCGGCTCTTGTCTGCCGTCAGCAAGATATACAACGATTCCGGCGTCGTTACCAGAATGTGTGGCGGGCGCTTCAGCATCGCGCGCCGCTCCGACATCAACGTATCGCCTGTGCGGACCGCCGTCCGGATCTCCGGCATCAGCATGCCGAACTGGCCAGCATCCGCGAGGATTTCTCCAAGCGGAATCTCCAAATTCTTCTGAATGTCGTTGCCGAGAGCCTTCAGGGGAGAAATATAGAGAACTTCCGTGCGGTCTTGCAGTTCGCCGTTCGCCGCCTTGCGAACCAAACGGTCAATGCAGATTAGGAAAGCCGCCAGCGTCTTGCCGGATCCGGTAGGCGCGGAGATGAGGGTGTTGCGGCCTGCCAGAATGTGCGGCCAACCTTGCTCCTGCGGTTCGGTCGGTGTGGCCATCTTGCGAACGAACCAGTCGCGAACCAGCGGGTGGGCCCAGTCAAGCGGGGAAGGGGAGGCCGGGATGGGTTCCGGAAACAGCATGGGTTAATTCTACGCAAAGCTACCAGTTTCGTAAATTGTTCGCCGGGCCGGATGCGACAAACTCCAAATCTACGATATGCTTCAAGGAATGAGGACGAAACTCCCTCGCTTGACCACCCGCTATGAGGCATTCTTGCGGGGACTCAAAGAACGAATCCGCGCCACGCAACTGCGCGCGGTTCTCTCCGTCAATTCCGAGCTAACCGTGCTCTATTGGAGCATCGGTCGGGATATCCTTCTACGACAAGACTCCGAGGGTTGGGGAGCAAAGGTTATTGAGCGCATGGCGACGGATCTCACGAAAGCTTTTCCTGAGATGAGCGGACTAGATGGCCAGGCTAAGATTGGCGCGGGGGAGCAGGGACGCTGAATTCATGCGTGAATATCTTGGGCGAAACTTGTCGCGACCCCCACTGAACGGAATCCACCCAAATTCTGGGACAGCCCCAAAGGCACCTGCTGAATCCATTCTCGAACCTTCCCGTAACTGTTTGGTTGTGTACTGCGAAAAAGACGTTTTATTCGTGGATTTGTACACCTAGGCCCGACGGCGCTCATTTCCAATCTAATATTGACAATTCAGTTGGGGGACTTTACCGTTCCTCTACTCAGAAGTGGAGGTGGCGTTCGTGCCTAGAAAAAGGATTTTGTGGCTGATGCGAGTAGGTTTTCTGCTGGCGTCTCTTGCCCCGGTATTTGTCGTAGCGCAAACAGCTGCCGTCGGAGTCTTCGAAGGGCATGGAGATGTTGGCGCGGTTCTCCACCCCGGTTCGATTGACTATGACGCTGAGAAGAAGTCTTACGCCCTTAGCGGTAGTGGCGAGAATATGTGGTTCTCGCACGATCATTTTCAGTTCGCGTGGAAGAAGATCTCGGGCGATGTCAGTGTGACATCTGAAATAGCTTTTCCAAGCACCGCGGGGAATGAACACAAGAAAGCTGTCCTGGTGATCCGGCAAGATTTGGGTACGGATTCCGTGTATGCCAACCTAGCACTCCATGGCAATGGTTTGGCGGCGCTACAGTTTCGCGATGAAAAAGGAGGGGATACTCGCGAGATTGTGTCCAATATTCCTGCCCCAACGCGATTGCGGATCGTGAAGCGCGGCGACTATGTTTACATGGCACTGGCTTCGAAAGGAGGCGAGCTGCAGCCTGCTGGGGGCTGGCTGCGTGTGCCCGTCCACGGCACGTTTTACGTTGGGATCGGCGTCTGCTCGCACGACAAAGATGCGGTCGAGAAGGCTGTCTTCTCAAATGTGGAGTTGAGGACGCTGCCCTCCGCAACGGGGGAAACTACGCTCTTCAGCGCTCTATCAGTGGTGCCGATTGCAGGACCAGATGTCAGCGTTGTTTATCTTGCACCCGAGCATTTTGAGGCACCGAACTGGAGTCGTGACGGTAAGGCTTTCATTTTCAATCGCGAGGGAAGAATCCTACGTCTGCCGGTCGCTGGCGGGATTCCGGAAGTTATCGATACTGGATTTGCGACGCAATGCAACAACGACCACGGAATTTCTCCCGACGGAACGCAGCTGGTTGTCAGTGACCAGTCCCAGGAGGAGCATCGCTCCCTGGTCTATATGTTGCCCCTGGGGGGCGGCACACCAAAACGCATCACCAGGAATTCACCGTCCTACTGGCACGGCTGGTCGCCTGACGGAAAGACGCTAGCGTTTGTAGGACAGCGCAATGATGAATTTGATATCTATTCCATTCCAGTAGCGGGCGGAGAAGAGACTCGCTTAACCACTGCCAAGGGTCTTGACGACGGGCCT
>JAYVEP010000064.1:0-5770 GCA_043749225.1 Acidobacteriaceae bacterium | reverse complement strand
CCCGTTGGAACTCTTTCTGACTCATCGTCACCATCCTTTCAGGGTGACAAAGTCTCGTTGCAGTTAGGGGGTGACATTATCTTGGAGCATCTACACAGCAATCCTGCTCACTGAGAACCGGCTGCATTCCCCGCTATAATCGCAAGGATGCCCGAATTCCTACCTGTTGACGAACAACTTGCCTACATTAAAAAAGGCACGGCGGAAATTATTCCGGAAGCCGAACTGCGCGCCAAACTGGAAAAGTCTCGCGCCACGGGGAAGCCGCTGCGCGTGAAGGCCGGATTTGATCCCACCGCGCCGGATTTGCACCTCGGCCACACCGTCCTCCTGCGCAAGCTGAAGCATTTTCAGGATCTCGGCCACACCGTAATCTTCTTAATCGGCGATTTCACCGGCATGATTGGCGATCCCACGGGCCGTTCCGTGACACGCCCTCCGCTCTCGCGCGAACAAATTTTGGCCAACTCCGAGAGCTACAAAGAACAGGTGTTCCGAATCCTGCATCCGGATAAAACCGAAGTCCGTTTCAATAGCGAATGGTTTTCCAAAGTTACCGCCGAAGATTTTATTCGCCTGGCCTCAAAGTACACCGTCTCGCAAATGCTGGAACGCGAAGATTTTCATAAACGCTTTCAGGAAGAAAAGCCCATCGCCGTCCACGAACTACTGTATCCGCTGGCGCAAGGATATGACTCAGTCGCGCTGGAAGCCGATGTCGAGCTCGGCGGCACCGATCAAAAATTCAATCTGCTAGTCGGGCGCGAATTGCAGCGAGCTTACGGTCAACCCTCGCAGGTCGTTCTCACAACGCCGATTCTCGAAGGCCTCGACGGCGTACAAAAGATGTCGAAATCGCTAGGCAACGCCGTCGGCATCCACGAGCCTCCGCTCGAAATGTACGGCAAAATCATGTCGATCTCCGACGCCATGATGTGGCGGTATTACGAGCTGCTGACGGATTTGAAGATGAACGAGATCGAACAGCTGCAACGCGATTGTGCGGCTTGGAAAGCACATCCCATGATCCTCAAGAAAGACCTGGCGCGCCGGATCGTGACGGATTTTCATTCGACAGACGCCGCGACGAAAGCGGGAGAAGACTGGGGCAAGCAGTTTCAGAAGGACGAAGAGCCGGAGGATTTGGAGGAAGGTCAGGTCTCGCTGGAAGCCGTGAAAGGCAAAGATGGCGGGGTTCGTCTGGATAAGCTGATCCCCTTGATCGGACTCGCACAATCTGGTTCTGAGGCTGGGAGAAAGATTAGAGAGGGCGCCGTTCGTGTGAACGGCGAAGTTGTAAAGGAGAACACTTTGCAACTGGAACTCACCGCAGCGGCTCACTCAACGCTAACCATCCGAGTTGGCCGAAAAATCAAAAAAGTCACGCTAACGCCGTAGCAGCTTTTAACAACCCAGCATTTCCTCCGTGCAACTCTGTGTTCTCTGTGGTCCACATCTGGTACCCTCCAGCGATGCGTGCCGCCGCCATCCTCGGTCGAGGTTCTTCTCCGAACGAGGTTGTTCCATTTCAACTCAATCCTGCCAACCCCACGTTAGGAATGCCCGCGGACTCCTCGCAAGCCGATGCAATCCTGATCTTCGGCGGCGATGGCACGGTTCACCGTCACCTCCCCGACTTGGTTCGCTTGAAGATGCCTGTATTGGTTGTCCCCTGCGGCAGTGGCAACGATTTCGCGCGAGCGTTGGGCCTACGCAGTGTGACCCACGCCGTCGAAGCTTGGAAGAAGTTCGTTGCTGGCTCAGGAAACGTCCAAGAGATTGACCTAGGCGTCATCAGCGACTCGATCTCCAACGAGACCCACTATTTCGCGTGCATCGCTGGAATCGGCCTCGACGGGGAGGTGGCGCGGCGAGCCAACAAATTTCCGCGCTGGCTGCGGGCCAACGGAGGCTACGCGCTTTGCCTGCCTCCCGCTCTCTCGACTTTCAGTCCGCCGCACACCGAGCTTCATGCCTCACACCCAGATCAGCCCGGCGAATTCATCTCTAGAATCTCTCAACCCATCATGCTGGCAGCGTTTGCCAACACGCCGGTCTATGGCGGAGGCATGCGCATCGCCCCCAAAGCTAGTTTCACCGATGGAAAACTCGATGTCTGCATAGTGGGCAACATGAGCAAGACGCGGCTGTTGCGTCTATTCCCCAGCGTCTATTCGGGCAAGCATCTTTCGCTCGATGGCGTGGAATATTTCCAAACCGAGCGCCTGCGCGTTTCAACCAAAGAACCAATCGACGTCTACGCCGACGGCGAATATGTTTGCAAAACGCCAATCGAAGTCAGCGTCGAATCCCGAGCCCTACGCGTAATCGTGTAGCAGTGGATCGTGTAGCAGTGGGATCGTGTAGCAGTGGATCGTGTAGGGCGAGCATTCCCGCTCGCCGGGTCTCGAAATCCTTCCTCGCCCAGACCCACGTAGCGACAGGCGCCTCGCCTGTCCGCTCTTAGCCGCAAACCCAACGAGCAAGAATGCTCGTCCTGCACGACCTCGCTCTCTACTTCATCCTCTCGGCAAACGTTGAAGCAAGCTCCCTTCCGCATGAGCACCCCACGCGAGCCCCGCCTCCAGTGCTACACTTTACGGATTATGTCCGAAAATCGTTCTCGCGTCTGGCTTTGGGTTCTCATCGGTGGCGGAGCATTTTTTCTCTTTGTGCTGGCCGTCTTTGCGCTCGTCTACGTCACCATGCACAACGGGGACGACAAAGCCTCGCTCACCAGTTTTGGCGACAAGATCGCCGTCGTCGATTTGGATGGCGTGATTCTTTCGCCCAAAATCGTGGTCCAGCAACTCAAAAGATTCGCTGACGATGACTCGGTCAAAGCCATCATGATTCACGTGAATTCGCCTGGCGGAGGGGTCGCCGCTTCGGAAGAGATCTACCGCGAGGTCAAGCGTATCCGTGACGAAAAGAAGAAGCGCATTGTCGCCTCCATCGAGTCCGTTGGAGCCAGCGGCGCGTATTACGTCGCGTCTGTGACCAACAAGATTTACGCCGACCAAGGCAGCATCGTCGGGTCGATTGGCGTAATTTCCCAGTCCATGAATTACGGTGAGCTGCTGAAGTGGGCCAAGTTGAAAGATGTGACCATGAAGGCTGGCGAGTTCAAAGACACCGGCAATCCCAGCCGCGACATGACTCCCGCCGAACAGCAATACCTGCAAGCCCTGATTGACAATATGCATGGCCAATTCATCAGCGCCGTCGCCGAAGGCCGCAAAATGAAGTTTGAAGACGTAAAAGCCATCGCCAACGGCAAAGTTTGGACCGGCCAACAGGCGCTGGACATGAAAATGGTCGACCAAATCACCGATTTCGAAGGTGCCATCAACGATACGGCTAAGTCCGTTGGAATCAGCGGCGAACCGCGCCTGGTGCACCCCGAGCGCGACCGCAAAACGCTCGGCGACATGCTCTTCGGCGATGTTTCCGACTGGCTCCCCACCAAGGAAAAGCTCCTGGAAAGCCACGTCGGGTTCTACTACCTCTGGAAATAGGGGTTAGGTAGAAATAGGGGTCACGTAGCCACAGGCGCCTCGCCTGTGCGTTCTTTGCTAAACCTTGGCTGAAGCCCCCACGCCCGCCAGCCCTCAAGCTGCTTTTCTTAAGACCTCCCGGGCGAGGCGCCCGTGCCTAAGTGGGCGCCTCGCTTCAACGGTTGCCAGAGGGGGTTCCCAAAGTTGTACGCCCTCCCCCCTTGCGCGAAGTCCTGAAATTTGAGAAGGTTATGAAGGTTTCCCCTCACAGAAGCTCGTCAAGGGAACCTGGATTTTGCACCCCTTTTTAGTACTGAGAGCGGAGCCGACACAACCATGACCAAAGCCGACCTGATCGAAGATGTCTCCCGTTTAACGGAAGTTACGCGCAAAGATGGCGAAGTGATCGTTGAGACGATTTTCGACAGCATTGTGCGCTCCCTGCGCGTGGGCGACAAGATTGAAATCCGCGGCTTTGGTAGTTTTCGCACGCGCCAGCGCAAGCCCCGCATCGGACGCAATCCTAAGACCGGCGACAAGGTCGATGTGCCAGCCAAGAAGATTCCTTTCTTCAAGCCCAGCAAGGAACTAAAGGACTTAGTCAACGGCGCACCCGACGAAGTTGCTCCTGCTGCTTCAACACTTCCTCAAGCCTAGCCTCCGTTGTTCAGGGTGCTGACGAACATTGTGTCCTGCCGTTAGATTTCTTTTCTGCTGCCCGCATGGCCTAGCCGAATCTCGCGCATATCGCTTATTCTGAAAGTCTTATGCGCGTTGCCGTAATTACTGGTGCTGGTCAGGGTATTGGTCGTCGAGCCGCGGAAATTCTTGCCGAGCGCGGTTACGCGCTTGCCCTCAACGACTTGCGGACTCCCACCGAAACTCTCGCCGCAGTTTCCGCCACTGGCGCCGAAGCGATTGAAATCCTCGGTGACGTTTCCGACGAAGCTGCCGTAACGCGGATGGCAGAATCGGTGGTCGCGCGCTTCGGACGCGTGGATGTTCTAGTCAACAACGCAGGCATCAGCTGCATCAAGCGTGCCGAGGAACTCACAGCTGCGGAATGGCGCCGTGTGATGGATGTCAATTTGCTTGGCCCTTTCCTTTGTTCTCAAGCCTTTGGACGCCACATGTTGCGCCAGCATTCCGGCAGCATCATCAACGTGGCCTCGATCGCAGGGCTCTTGGGAGTAGCCGAACGTTCCGCGTACAACGCTTCCAAGCACGGGCTGGTTGGACTGACGCGAACCCTCGCTGCGGAGTGGGGCGGGCGCGGCGTTCGCTGCAACGCGGTGTGTCCTGGCTGGGTCAAGACGCCGATGGATTCGTCGGCGCAAGACGAAGGCCACTACAGCGACACGGACATCACCGACCGCATTCCAATGGCGCGTTTCGCATCTCCCGAGGACATTGGGCAGGCAATCGCGTTTCTGGCTGATCCGGCGCTCAGCGGCTTCGTGAACGGCCACACTCTGAACGTGGATGGAGGCTGGTGCGCCGACGGCAGCTGGGATTCGCTACGACTGAAACAGCGCTGAAACACCAAGTTTACATTTTGTCATTCTGAGTGAAACGAAGAATCCCTCTAAAATACCAACAGTCTTCGTGTTGATAGGGATTCTTTGCTGCGTTCAGAATGACAATTCGTGTATGAGAACAATACTCGACTTCTCGAAGGTGAGGAAATAGCCGATGAAAGAAACAGCCCGCATCGCCGATCAGCTCTCTCGCGCTTACTCCGGCAAGGCGTGGCACGGGCCATCACTAAGACTTCTCTTGCGAGGGCTCACCGCGGAACAGGTCGCCGCGCGTCCGATCGCAAACGCACATTCGATTTGGGAACTCGTGCTGCACACTGCTGCGTGGGACCGTGTGGCGTGCGAGCGGATTCTTGGCGGCAAGAGAACATCCCTACCTCCAAAAGAGAATTTCCCCGAAGTCACAGACACTAGCGAAGCCGCGTGGAAGAAAGCACTGAAAGACCTCGAGCGAGAACGTGGAGCCTTGATTGGCGCGGTCCAGAAGTTCCCAGATAAGAAGCTGGACCAGAAGCTCGGGGGCGGCGATCATTCCTTCTACATCACAATGCACGGAGCGATTCAGCACGACCTCTATCATGCCGGACAGATTGCGATTTTGAAGAAGCTGGTGAAGTAGTCCGTGGTTCTGATTGTGTGGCGCGGACACTCTTGTCCGCGAAAAGCTGGGGTACGGACCGGGGACATGGGTAACAAAACAGACCGGGGACATAGGTAACACTTTGGCTCGAGGGA
>JAYVEP010000063.1:0-14876 GCA_043749225.1 Acidobacteriaceae bacterium | reverse complement strand
CTAGATAGAGCGAAGGAGCCCAAGTTGCTCAAACTAAAGAAGCTGCAAATCCTAGGATTCAAGTCCTTCTGCGACCGCACGGAACTCAAGTTCCATGGCGATGGCTTGGCAGCCATTGTTGGCCCCAACGGCTGCGGTAAGTCGAACATTTCAGACGCTATAGCTTGGGTTTTGGGCGAGCAGTCGGCGAAATCATTGCGTGGTGGACGGATGGAAGACGTCATTTTTGCTGGCACGCGCGAGCGCAAAGCGCTCGGCATGGCCGAAGTGACGCTCACCATGATCGATCCGGAAGTCTATGACGGGCCAGCAGTTGCGGGCGAACCCGAAATCGAGATTGAAGACGAATTGTCCGGCGGCGACTGGGACGAGGCGGCGGAACGCGACATGGCTCACGAAGAGGCTGAGCGCCTTGCCGACGAATTGCAGCCTGGTAAAGTATTGAATCCAGAGGAGATGGAAGCGGCTGCCGCGCAAATTGCAACCGAAGATCCCGAAGTCAGCAATAACGCAAATTTAGGTGTCGCGGTCGCGACGGGTGGTCCGCAAGTTGTGCTGAAGATTCGTCGGCGCAAGCTAAAACCACAGACATTTCATGCGGGCGAAATCGCGGTGACTCGTCGTCTATTCCGCAGCGGCGATAGCGAATACCTGCTGAATGCTAAGGCCTGTCGTCTCAGGGACATACAGGAGATTTTCAGCGGCACGGGCCTCGGGCCGGAATCGTACGCGCTGATCGAACAAGGACGCATTGGGCAGATTCTGAGCAGCCGACCGCATGACCGTCGCGCGATTATCGAAGAGGCTGCGGGGATCACGCAGTTTAAGACGAAGAAGCGTCTTTCCGAGGCTCGACTGGAGCAATCGAAGCTGAATCTTTCGCGCATTAACGATATTTTTGAAGAAGTTACGCGGCAGATGAATTCGCTGAAGCGGCAAGCGGCGAAAGCGGAGCGCTACGGCAAATTACGCGACGAAATGCGTGCCAAGTTACGCGTGGTGCTGGCTAGCAAGTTTGCACAAATTGAGCGCGAGAGTCGCGAACTACAAGCGCAAATGCTGGCGCTGACCGAAGAAATGCAAGCGGGAAGCGCGGCGTTGCAGTTGATGGAAGCCGAACAGACCGAGCGCACGCAGCGCGGATACACACTGGGAGATGAAGCCCGACAGACCCGTGATCGGTTGAGTTCGATTGCGATGGAGATGGATCGGGCGCAGGCTCGGCAGCGCACCAATGAAGAGCGCTGCCAGGAGTTGTTGACGCGGGCGGCAGCGGCGGCGCAGGAATTGTTGCAGGCGGATCAGCGCTTTGCGGTTCTTGCTATCGAGCGAGACGCAAATCGCGCAGTCTTGGATTCCGCAGTCGACGAATTGGCAATCGCTCAACACGAGCATACGGAAAGCCACGCGGCGGCGGATTTGGCTGTTGCAGCATTGACAGCGCTGGAAGTGCGTCGCGAGGAGTGTCGAGTGGCGGTGCTGGAAGCGGCTTCGGCGGCTTCGCATCTGCGCAACCAGATGACGCAGGCGGAAGAACGCATTGCCGCGCTAGATCGCGAAAGCACTCGCATTCAGACGGAGATTGAAACGTCCAACGCGCAGCTGGCAACATTCGGCGGGCAGCGTGGACAAATCTCGCTGACTTTTGAATCCGTCACGCAGAAGATTTCCGGGCTCTCGCACGAAATCGGGCAGGTTCGCTTTTTGCTAGAGCAAAAGCGGGCGGCTGAGACTGGAGCAAAGGCACGGCTGGATTCTCTTCGCGGCGAGTATGCTACGGCTCTGGGTCGCAAGGGATCGCTGGAAGCCTTGATCGCGGAGCACGGATATTCGACGGATTCGGTGCGCAAGCTGTTCCAATCTGGCGCTATGCAGGGAAACCGGGCTCCGGCGGGCGTTTTGGCGGACTTCCTGGAAGTCGATCCCCGTTTCGAACGCGTGGTCGAAGACTTCTTGCGCGACGAACTCAACTACATCGTTGTGAAATCGTGGGACACGGCGGATGAAGGAATGCGTTTGCTGCGCACCGATGTTGATGGGCGCGCAACGTTCCTGGTCCATCCGAACGATTCGCAGGCGAAATTTTCTTTCGTAATGGACGAAACTACGCGGCGGCAAGAACAGTCAAATCATGCCGTGGTTCCGATGAAGAATTGCATTCGTGTGCTGGACGGTTTTGGTAAGTCACTGGAAGTGGTGCTGCCGAAACTGGGAAATGGCTACATTGTTCCAGAAGCGTCGCTGGCGCGCGAACTGGCGCTGAGCAATCCAGATGCGTTCTTTCTGTCACAGAGCGGAGAATGTTTCCATAACGTTACCGTTACCGGCGGACGACAGCGCACGGAGGGCCCGCTCTCAATGAAGCGCGAACTGCGTGACTTGTTGAAGCAGATTTCTGAACTCGAGCACGCACTGCGCACCGAGGAAGGTCGCGTGATGCTGCTGGCCAAGGAGATCAAAGAACTCGCGGGCTTGCAGGAACGCCTTGATGCCGAGCGACGCGATGCCGATAAGGAGGCCATGACCTCCGGTCACATGCTGCAGCAATTGGATAGTGAACTGACACGTACACGGGAACGGCTCGCCGTGGGCGAGAAGGAGATTTCTCGCTTAACGCTGGAGCGCGCGGCCCAATCGGAGACGGCCCAGACACGGCGCCAACAGATGTCTTCGATGGAAGAGCATCGTGGACAACTCGAGCAGGAAATGGCGGTTGCGCTGGAAGGGCTGACAGGGCTGAAGGAAAATCGTGATCGCGCCGTGCACAATGTTTCACAGAAGATGGCGCGGGTGGCTGCCCTGCAGGAACGTCATCGTTCGGCGACGGCGGTTGTCGAGAGACTGGAAGCGATGGTTGTGGAGATGGGCGAACGTCGCCAGGCTTTGCAGACGCAGGTGGATTCGGCTGCTGCTGAAAAGCAGCAGCGCGAGGCCGAGAATATTTTGCTGGCCGAGCAGCTAGTGACGTTAGCGGCTGAGAAAGTTTCTGCTGAGGACCGCGTTCATTCCCTGCAAGAAGAGTCGGCACAAATTCGCACGCGACTGACGGAAATGGAAGATGTGGTGCGCGCGGCCCGGCAAGCGCTCGACGCGGCACGTGACCGCCGTGGGGAAGTTGCTGCGACAGCCGCAAAGATTGAATCGGATACGCAGCACATGGCGGAGACATGCCTGCAAGAACTCAGCACTCCACACCATGAATTGATGGCCGATAGCGGCATTACGCTCGTCGATGGCGAGGTGCTGGCGCAGGAAGACGGGCTGTACAAAGAAATGCGCACGCGACTCGACAACATGGGCCCCGTGAACATGATGGCGCTGGAGGAATACAAAGAGAGTGCGGAACGCCACGGATTTCTGGAAACGCAACGCAAAGATTTGCTTGATGCGATCACGAATCTGCAGGATACGATTCGCGAGATCGACACAATTTCACGCGAGAAGTTCCAGGAAGCGTTCACCATCATTAACGACAACTTTAGCCGGATCTTTACGAAGTTGTTTAACGGCGGGCAGGCCTACATGAAGCTCACCGATGAGATCAATGTGTCCGAGAGCGGCATTGATATTGTGGCGTCGCCTCCGGGAAAGAAGTTGCAGAACGTGCTGCTGCTTTCCGGTGGAGAGAAGGCGTTGACGGCGATTTCTCTGCTGGCGGGCATCTTCCAATACGCGCCGAGCCCGTTCTGCATACTGGACGAAGTGGACGCGCCGCTGGATGAAACCAACGTTGGCCGCTTTACCGAACTGATTAAGGAAATGAGTTTGAAGACGCAGTTCGTCGTGATCACGCACAGTAAGAAGACGATGAGCGCGGCACCCGTGCTGTATGGCGTGACGATGCAGGAGCCGGGCGTATCTAAGCTGGTGTCGGTGAGATTTGGAGCGGCGTAAATTAGCGTTGACCGATAGAAAATCCCCACCCTCTTTCGCAAAGAACGCGAAAGAAGGATGGGGCACCCGACGTGTTTCTTACATGTTTCTTTTATCCGCCGATCAAACTCCAGCTAGCTTTTCAGCGTTTTTGAAGCCGCATCCCACACTACTGGCTTCTTGCGGAAGTACGACTCGTTCGCCATGTGACAGGCGATGGCGGCGTTGTTTCCGAAGACCGCATCTTCTACTACCGGCTTGCGCGACTTCACTGCCTGGAAGAAATTCAACAAGTGCGGCGCCATATCATCCCAGTCATGGCCGCGATAAACAACATCTTCGTTCACCGGTTCACGCCCGAGTTGCGGATCATGCTCGGCGTGCCACTGCTTGACGTATTCCTCGCGCATCTTCTGCGGAAAGCCTTGCGCGTAGTAGCTTGGCGACATATCGATGCCGGCCTGATGTGAAATCTTCAGATCGAATTCGCCAGCATCCATAATTCCCTTCGGGCCCATAAACCGCGCCACTTCTGGGGTTTCGGTGCCCAAGCCAAGGCGTACGTAAACTGGAACGCCGTGGAAATCGAAGAGGACCGTGTGCAGGTCGGGCATGTCGCGGCCATCGTTAAAGCGAAAGATTCCACCTAACGCTGAAGCGGAACGCGGCGGCTCATTCCAGCCCAGCGTGTGGAACATTCCGCTGAGCAGGTGGACCATTAAATCTCCGGCAACTCCTGTTCCATAATTGCGCCAGCAGCGCCAGCGGGCGAAATGTAGCTTGTTGAATGGAATTTTCGGTGCATCGTTAAGCCAGGTATCCCAGTCGAGCGTTTCAGGAGACAAGTCTGTCGGCGGCGGGTAAACCCATGCGCCCGTGGGATCGTTTCTGCCCAGAGTCAGCTCGACCATCGAGACGTCGCCGATGGTGCCTTGCTGGTAAAGTTCGCGGGCTTTTGCGCACAACACTGAACTCACACGCTGCGAACCGATCTGCACGATGCGATTATTCTTCTTCGCCGCGTCGACCATAGCGAAGCCGTCGGCGATGGTGTGCGACATCGGCTTCTCGCAGTAGATATCTTTGCCAGCGTTGCAGGCGTCGACGACTACGCGCTTGTGCCAGTGATCAGGGACAGCCGCGACGATGCAATCAATATCTTTGCGGTCGAGCAGTTCCTGATAATGGCGGGTGGTGGGCAGACTTGGATTGTTGGCAATTTCTTTGGCCAGGGTGTGGCGACCGTCGTACAAATCGGCAGCGCCAACGCATTCCACTCCTGGAAGATTGACCGACATGCCCATTAACCCGGAGCCCTGCATGCCGATGCCGATCATGCCGAAGCGCACGCGATCGCTGGAGGCGGTCTGTTGGGGAATGGCAGCCATGGGCAGAAGAATGGGCTGTACTTCCGCTGACATTTTGTTGGCGGCCACCAGGCTGCCTGCGGCTACGGAAGCGGTCTGCAGGAACTCACGACGGGAAAAATTGCTCTTCATTGTTCTCTCCTTATTTTTTCAAACAGCTTGGAACGAATCTATTTCTTTAAGGGCTTGATGGCAACTTCCTTGTAAAACACCACGTCGTTGTCGCTGTGATTTTGCAGGCCGAAATAGCCCATCAATGGACGCGGGCCATGTTGGGGTTCAAAATCGAATTTCTTTTCTGGAACATGATCGCCTTCTTTGAAGTCGGTTACTTTCACGCCGTTGAGCACCACGATCGTGCGCGGTCCGTCGAGCGTGATTTCCATAGTGTTCCATTCCGGGCCGGGCTTCCAGGCCTTCGCGAGAGGCTTCGTCAGCGAATACAGCGTGCCGGTGGAATGATACTCATCCTCTTTGGAGAGTTCGGGGTGATTGTCGATTTGCACTTCGTAGCCATAGTTGACAGGCATCCATTCTTCGCGCGGTTCGACGGGAATGCGAATGAAGACGCCGGAATTGTCGTTCTCGTCCCGCATGCGGAAGACGACGCGGATCATGCAGTTGGCGATCTTGCCGCCAGTCCAATAGAGCAGTCCCATACCGCCGTGAGTGTGAATGAAGCCGTCCGGCTCGACCGTCATATGGCCGGGGCCGACGTGCTTCCAATCAGCAAGGTCTTTGCCGTTGTAGAGCTGCTGCCAGTGGGCGGGATCGCCTTTGCAGGCATTTCCGTAATCGCCTTTTGCGTCTTTGGCGAAAGAGAGTGCCGACAATAAAATCAAAGCACAGAGAGGGGTAATAAATCGTTTTAGCATGGGCGCTCCTGACAAACCGAAAAACATGACGCGGACAGCATACACAATGTGGCGGGGTGCGGCATAGTCAATTGGCGGCACGTCTTTGAAGCGGACCTAGCGCACCGGCTCCTGGAAGGAAGAAACCGGATCGATATCCACCGGTACATCGGACGCGGATTTCAAGGCGGCTTTCAGGTCATCGGGCATAGTGTTGTATTTTGCGAACCACTTTTCGGCACGCACGCGATCTCCGGTGGCTTCGATTTCCAGCAGTTCTTTCGCCAAGTCGGCAATGGCTGCCGGCATTTTTGCGTAGTCGACCGCATAGCGGCCGGACGGATCACGCAAGATGGCGCCGCGCTCGGAGAGGTAGTTGAATTCGTGCATTTCGGCGCGTCCGTGTGCCTCGCCTGTTCCAAAACGGACAGTGCGAAAGATACCCGCGAGGTAGGAGGCGTAGTATTCCTCTAATTTTTCCTTCGGCAGAGCGCCATGCTCCACCAGCCAATGGAGGGCAAACATGCCGACGACATCGGCTTTTGATTCTTCCAGACCACCGAAGGCTGGGCCAATGGATTCGCGAATATCTTTCTTGCCAGCAGCGGTTCGCGAGAAAGCCGGACCCAGGCCGTGGCAAATTTCATGCATGATCGTTGCCAGCAAATAGCCATCGGCGGAAACTTTCGCGGCTTGCTCTTCGCGCATGAGCCTGCGAGCGACGGGCAGGATCAAGTAAGTAACGCGGGCATCCATGAAGTTTTTGAAGAAAATCTTCTTGCTGCCCTTTTGTTCGTGGATCCGCGGATCGTTGGGCAGATTGTCTGCGACAGCCTGGTAGCCGTGGCGCAGGTCGCCGGCACGGAAGGGAGTATCCATCACTTCCATTGGCGTTTGTAGGCCGCGCTTTGATAGCCGATCTTCGACCACTAGCGGCAAAGCGTCCTGAATGTCCGGAACATATTTCTGGAACAGCGTTAGTTTTTCACTTTGCTCTTTGTTGCGGATCATGACCGCCGCGCCAAATGAACCCTTCACGCCCAGCAGGCCGTCGAGATAGGTTTCGTAGGGGGCAAAAATGATGTCGAATTTCGGATCTTTCAAGTCGAGCCATGCCAGATCGCTCTCGAAGTAGTCGTCGCTGAGCAAAGCGTCGGCACGCAGACGAAGGAACTTGGCGAAGGCTGAGTCCGCGCTGAGCTTCGCCGCGTCGCGCAAGGATTTTGCAGCGGGCTCCAGGTAAGCGCGGTAGGCAATATGATAAGGCAAACCTTCCAAGACGTCGCCATGCCAGCGAACGACTGAGGTCGGACTGTAGATTTCCGTTTTCTTTTCAGGATGGGCCTTCAAGAAAGTATCTATCTGCGCTTGCGTCAATCCTTTGGGATAGAGGCCGCGCCCTGGAGGCATTGCTTCCGAACCAATGAACGGCTTATTCTCATCAATCAAATCAAAACGCGAACCGTTAATGCGGAGGAATCGCAGCAATTTCTTGTCACTCGCATGTGAGCTGGAAACTAGCGACTGATAAAGCGCCAGACCTTCGGGATCGCTCTGACGCCAGTAAATCTGTTCGAGCGATTGACAGGCTTCGACTAGCTTCGCCACCATCTGACGCTCTCTAATAGTAAGACCAGCGGAACGATATGGCATGGAAACAACCCGGAATTTTGCCAGACGTTGATCGAGATCTGTCGCAACTTTCAGCTTGGATGAAGCGGCGCCTTTGGCTGCAGAACCTGTCATGTAGTGGTGATGTTTGCGATCAACTGCAAGCGATGGAAGGAGAGTGACGAAAAGAAAAGCGAACCGCAGAAGTGGAGAGCGCATGAGGAAGAGGATACTATTTCAAGAGCGCGGGAGTCACTTCCTGCGCAGCGGCGCAGTGGAAAAGCACTGCGTCGAAATCTGTTTCAGGGCGACGCGGATTGGAAGAAGTTTGTGGGCTTCGCGACTGCGGACGAGGCATACTTGGTTCTGCTCGATGCCAATGGGGAAGTAAAATGGCGCGGGCACGGCGTGTTATCGGAAGAGGGGTATGCTACTCTGCAGCGAGGCGGCCAAGCAGTTGACTGCGAATAGCAACTTCTAACATCTGAGGTCGCAGCACATCCCAACAGCAGATTCCTCAGGGCTGAAGCCCTTCGGAATGACAATCGAAAGAGACATTTGCATGAGTCTGGCTACAAAACTCGACTTCCAAACGTTACTCATTGACGCGGACGATACGCTTTGGGAAAACAATATTTACTTCGAGCGCGCCATAGCTGATTTCATTTCGTTTCTAAATCATCGCGAATACTCCACCGCGCAAATCCGTGAAGTGCTGAATGATGTTGAGCGCAATTGCATTGTGCAACACGGTTATGGGTTGCATAGTTTTTCCCACGCGCTGGTGGATACCTTCGAAAGGCTTGCTGTACAACCGATTACGCCTGCGATTCATGAGACCATCCAAGGCTTTGCCCACACCATTGCAGAGCAGCCGCTAGAGCTTCTACACGGCATTCCGGAAACACTGGAATATCTGGCTAGCCGGCACCACTTGATTTTGATGACGAAGGGCGCTCTCGCTGAGCAATCGAGGAAGATTGAGCGTTCGGGATTACGAGAGTATTTTGCCGCAGTTGAGATTGTCGCGGAGAAGGATACCTGCACATATCACTCAATGATTCAGAAACATGAACTGGTTCCTGAGATTACGTGGATGATCGGCAATAGCCCGAAGTCGGACATCAACCCATCGCTGGCAGCGGGACTCAACGCTGTCTTTGTGCCTCATGACAATACTTGGATATTGGAACATGAGGAAGTTGGGGTCGCACCGAAAGGACGCCAACTACTCACCGTCGACCGATTTCCCGCCTTGCGAGTTCACTTTTAATCAATTACGGGAATAGCACTTTCGAGCCGCATCAAACTAACTAACCAGCAATAACTCACGCACAAATTCTGGCGTGGTACCCTCGTGTTGATCTACTTGTCCGCTTCTGAGATTGGGGTAGGAGTGAACAGGGACAACCTAAGACGGGTATTGCGAACGGTCGAGGCGCTGTCAGATCTGGGCCCGCAAATAACCGCTGAACACGAGTTTCCAGACATCGCACGCTCAATGCTGACGGCCATGATAGAGGCTGCGGGCGCGCGTGAGGGATCCCTTTTCCTCTATAGTGACAAACCTTCCATGCTCAGTTCGGTCACGTCGCAGGGGTTTGTTATGCTTCCCGACCCCGCCGTGATCCCTCTCCTGCCTCGTCACGCGCACAGTCTGCTAGCAGCGCGAGAACCCGTCTTACTGCAAGGTGGCAATCATGATTCGTTCTTAAGTCAGAACGGAAATGTAGCTCCGGAAATGTTTAAGTGTCTGGCGCCCTTGCGCGTCGGGCGGGAATTGGTCGGGCTTGTAGCGCTGGGGCGTCGTGCATCGGAAGGCTCCTATAGCGCCGAAGATCTGGAAACGCTAAGCCTCCTTACGCACTACGTGGCTCTGGCGGCGCACAATCACAATCTATCGAAGAGTTTGACGCAACGCGTCAGTGAAAACTTGAAATTACTCGCCTCCATGCACGGCTTGCATGACAGCACGCTGGAGGCTTTTGCGGCCGCCATCGACGTGAAACACGTGAACGTCCACGGCCACTCGTTACGAGTAGGCCGGTATGCGGCCAGCATTGCCGAGGGTCTGGGGATGGATACCGCGGAAGTTACTGGACTTCGCTCCGCAGGCTATCTGCACGATATTGGCAAGGTTGCCGTGGATAAGTATCTCTTCGGCAAAACTAGCGCGCTGGACGCCGCCGAATTTCGCGAAATGGCAGACCACACCACCGTCGGCTATGACATCGTGAAGGACCTGCAGTTTCCTTGGCCCAAGATTGCCGAGATTGTACGCGGTCATCACGAACGCGGCGACGGCTCGGGCTATCCCGATGGCTTGCGTCAAGACGAGCTTTCGATACCCGTGCGCATTGTTGCGTTAGCTGACACTTTCGATGCGATGACGAGTGAACGTCCCTACCGCGACCGGATGCCACTCGGGATGGCGCTGCATGAGCTCGTGAAGCTGGCACCAATTAAGTTCGATCCGGACGTGGTGCAATCTCTGCTACTGCAGATTCGCCGTGACGCAACCGGAAGCGCCCGCTTCCCGTTGCTCGAAGGAAGCCTGGCGAACAGTCTGGCTCCCGCCGACATTGACCAACTCGCAGCCATGCTCCAACACAAGATGAACCAGGGCCGAGACCTCTTGGTTTAACTCCAGGCGTACTGCCTAGCCTCCCGCAGGATATCCCCGTTATCCAAGTAGTTTCTGCGCGCAACTTTTCCTGCCTGCCGGGTTGATACTTGGGAACACTGGTTCGAGGATTTTCTGATGCGCCGAAACCAAAACAATTTCTTGCCGCCTGCAATGTGTGTGGGGCTGGCCTTACTCCTTGCGGTCTCAGCAATTGGAAAGAAGCGGCAAGGCGCAGCTGGTATGGACGAGCACCAGCGCGCAGTGCATGTCCTGAACCGATTTGCGTTTGGGCCTCGGCCAGGCGATGTAGCCCGCGTGACCGCGATCGGTGTGGATCAGTGGTTCGAGCAGCAAATGCGTCCGGATCAAATCGACGACTCCGGGCTGGATGCGCGACTAGCACCCTTGCGGACCCTGCGCATGGACACGCGAGAGATAGTCGAAAATTTTCCGCTTCGACAAGTGTTGAAAGCGATTGCGGAAGGTCGTGAGGCGATGCCGCGTGACCCCGCGAAGCGGGCCGTTTATGAAGCGCAGTTAGCCCGGTATCAAGAGAAGCAGGAGCGCAAGCAAGTTTCTACAGACGGGATCTCATCGCAAGCTGGCACGGATCCGCAATCTTCGGCGAGCGGTAAAGGAAGCGACGAAGAAAAGGCGCGGCGGCGGGAAGCGAAACTCTACGCGGACCTCAAAGCGGAAGAACTGCTCGACTTAGCGCCCGATCAACGCATGAAAGAAATTCTGAAAATGCCTCCCGACGAACAGCGGGCACTGCTCGCCAGTAATAGCAACCAGAAAGATGAAATTCTGCAAAGTATGACGCCGCAACAACGCGAAACAGCGATGGCGTTGGCGAACCCGCAGCAAGTCTTTACATCTGAGCTGCTCCAGGGCAAGCTGTTGCGGGATACGTACAGTGAACGTCAGTTGGAGGCGGTGATGGCCGATTTCTGGTTCAACCACTTCAACGTATTTGTTGGCAAGGGAGCCGACCGTTACATGCTCACCAGCTATGAGCGCGATGTGATTCGTCCACACGCTTTGGGCAAGTTCGAGGATTTGCTAGTAGCGACGGCGAAGAGTCCAGCCATGCTGTTCTATCTCGATAACTGGCTGAGCGTGGGGCCGGATTCCGACGCTGCGCTGGGGATTCGCCACCAAGCCGGAAATCACAGATTTGAGGAAGGCGGGTTTGGCTGGCCCCTTCGGCACGCCCGTAACAGACCGCAAATTCAGAGACCTGCCAAGCCCAAGGGTAAGAAACGCAACGGCCTCAACGAAAACTACGGGCGCGAGTTAATGGAATTGCACACTCTTGGCGTGAACGGGGGATACACGCAGGGAGACGTTACAGAAGTGGCGCGTGTGTTCACGGGCTGGACTCTACGCGAACCGCGCCAGGGCGGGGATTTCAGCTTCGAAGACCGACTGCATGAGCCTGGCGAAAAGACTGTGCTGGGCAAGAAAATTAAAGAACACGGGGAGAAGGAAGGCTTGGAGGTGCTGCATTTGCTGGCACACCACCCCAGCACCGCGAAATTTGTTTGTACTAAGCTCGCGATGCGATTTGTCTCTGACAATCCTCCGCCAGCGTTGGTCAATCGCATGGCGGACACCTTCCTCAAGAAGGACGGAGACATTCGCGAAGTTCTGCGCACGATGTATAAGTCTCCGGAGTTCTGGGCTCCGGAAACGTATCGCGCGAAGTTGAAGACGCCTTTGGAATTTGTAGTCTCAGCGCTGCGCGCCACTAGCGCTGATGTGCAAAACCCGGCACCAGCACTGGGTGCTCTACAAAATATGGGCATGCCGCTATATGGAATGCAGCCGCCAACCGGCTACTCGATGAAGGCGGAAACGTGGGTGAATTCTTCAGCACTGCTGGGACGCATGAATTTTGCGCTTGCGCTGGCAAACGGAAAGCTGAAAGGCATACCCACAGACCCCGCGATCGTGCTGGGCGAAGGATTGGCAAGCGGCACGCAACCAACGAAGCCGCCAGCCGATGCACATCAAGCACTCGCGGCGTTTGAAAATGCATACCTGGATGGGACAGTTTCTCAGCAGACCCACGATGCGATTTTGAAACAGTTCGACGATCCGCAGATCACTGGACGCAAGCTGGACGACGGAACGCGCGCACCGAATATAGGAGCAATCGCAGGGCTGATCTTGGGATCGCCGGAGTTTCAAAAGAGATAGACAAGCTGCTAGCTGCTAGCTCCTAGCCTCCAGCTAAGAGCCGGGTCAAAAGCTAGGAGCTAGGAGCTAAATTATGTCCACACGTCGCATCTTCATGAGGAACGGAGCACTGGCGCTGGTCGGGACTTCGGCGTTGCCGGCGTTTTTAGGTCGCGCAGTCCTGGCCGCAGAGACTGTGGCTCGCGGTAAACGCCTAGTCGTGATTTTCCAGCGCGGCGCGGCTGACGGCCTCAACATTGTCGTTCCGCATGGGGAACAGGCCTACTACGCTATGCGCCCAACGATCAATATTCCGCGTAGCGCCGTGCTCGATCTCGATGGCTTTTTTGGACTACACCCCTCGATGTCGACCCTGCACGACCTGTGGAAGCAGAAGCATCTCGCAATCGTCCATGCAGCCGGTTCCACAGACGTAACACGCTCACACTTCGACGCGCAGGACTATATGGAATCCGGCACTCCGGGAGTGAAGGCAACTGAGGACGGCTGGCTGAACCGCGCGCTCCACGCGCTACCCACTCCCACGGAGAAGGCAGCCTTCCGGGCCATTGCTATGGGCCCTACCCTGCCTCGCATTCTTTCGGGCTCGGAACCGGCGGTGGCAGTCAACAACATTAACGACTTCGGCGTGGGCGGGAAAAATCCGAAAGCCGCGCCCATGGCCAACACTTTCGAAGCTATGTACGAACACTCCGTCGAGACCGTTCTCCACGGCACCGGGCAGGAAACATTCGATGCGGTGAAGATGCTGAAATCCGCCGACCCCGCGAAATACACGTCCGCCCCCGGCGCGAACTATCCGCGCGGACACTTTGGCGACAGCCTGAAGCAACTGGCGCAACTCATCAAAGCCGACCTGGGCGTCCAGGTCGCATTCGCCGACATTGGCGGCTGGGATCATCACGTGAACGAAGGCAGCACGCAGGGACAACTCGCGAATGTGCTGACCGACTTCTCGCAAAGCTTGGCCTCATTCTGGGTTGATCTTGGCAATCTTGCGGAAGAGACAGTCGTTGTCACCATGTCTGAATTTGGCCGGACCGCGCGAGAGAACGGCAACCGTGGAACGGATCATGGTCACGCAAATGCGATGTTTGTTCTCGGCGGGCTGGTCAAGGGTGGCAAGGTGTATGGCAAGTGGCCTGGGCTGGATTCCTCGCAGCTTTATGAAGGCCGAGATTTGGCCGTAACGACAGACTTCCGTCGCGTGCTGAGCGAAGCTGTCTATCAGCATTTGGGAAATCGAAAGCTGGATGCGGTGTTTCCAGGGTTCGAAGATGCGCCGGGTAAGTTCTTGAATTTCCTCGGCTAGCGGAATGCCGAACTACATCTGAATCAGAACATCCTCGCCCTCAACCTTGAGCGGATAGACGGTAGCTTTCGCGCTTGTTGGGTAAGTGGCTTGACCGGATTTCAAATCAAATTCCCAGCCGTGCCACGGACAGACGATCTTGCCGCCCTCGATAGTTCCGTCGGCCAGCGGGCCGCCTTGGTGCAAACATTCGTTGTTGACAGCGCACAGTTCCCCGTTGATGCGTACGACACAAACGGCATTCCAACCCAGCAAGAATTCTTTGGCCTCGCCCTCGGCAGGCATTTCGGACTTCGCAGCAAGTCTCACAAATTCAGACATAAGCGATCTGCCTCTATTCGAACTGCTTGCGGAACATCGCGAACTGCTGTTTCAAATCCTCAACTTCCCTTTGCAGCAAAGCCACGTTCTCTTCCAGGCGCTCAACGCGCTCCGGAGTCGACACGGATTCACTCGATGCTGCATGTGTCGGAACGAAACCAGTAGCGCCTTCTACATCTCCCGACAGCAAATGCACATACCGCGATTCCTTCGTCCCCGGCTGCCGAGGCAACACTTTCGCCAGAGGCGGTTCCCTCTGCATCAGCTTCTGCAACGCGAATTGCACTTCATCCAGATCATTGAAGCGATGCATTCGCTCGGTCCGCCCCCGCAACTCACCAGGAGTCTGCGGGCCGCGCAGCAGCAGCACGCATAGAACCGCATTCTCTCCGCGACTGAAGTTGAAGACCTCCTGCGTGCGGTGCTCGTACTTGGTGACGCGGCTGTCCGCACTGTTGACCGGACCCGCCAGCCGCTTCTCCTGCAAAGAAGCCAGCGCGTCGCGCACCGTATTCTCGTCCAGGCTCATAAACGGGTCGCGATTCGACTTCTGGTTGCACGCATTCACCAGGGCATTCAGCGAGAGCGGATAGTAATCCGGCGTGGTGGCATCCTTCTCCACCAGCGATCCCAGCACCCGTACTTCGACATCGGTCAGAAGCAATTCCACGAATTGACGGCCCTCCAACGCCTTCTATCCTAACGGGTTC
>JAYVEP010000062.1:0-39184 GCA_043749225.1 Acidobacteriaceae bacterium | reverse complement strand
GACTGGCCCAACGCCGTCACTGGCCGTCCGCCACGCTATTCCGATGACCCTTTTGCATGGTCGATCTTCGAGCGATACGGAGTGTTTCCTGTCGCGATCGATCGACATATCACGGAGTTCTATCCTGAGCGCTTTCCGCACGGCCAGTACTATGGACGAACGCTGGGGGTTGACGCCTTCTCCATCGATGGACGCATTGCTCTGGGCGATACGTGGTTCGCCGAAATGCTGGCGGTTGCGCGATCTACAGATCCACTTCCGGGGTCGTATTTTGAAAACGTGCCAGGCGAATCGGAGCAATTAGTAGGAATCATGCAGTCGCTCTTACTGGATCGGCGACACGTGTTCTCCGTAAACATGCCAAACAACGGTGCCGTGCCCGGTCTCCCTGCGGATGCCATACTCGAAATGCCCGCTGCGGCGGGAGGGACGGGCTTTATGCCGCTGCAGACGCGGGCGTTGCCGCCAGCTCTTTCTGCCAAGCTGCTGTCGAAAATAGCCGCGATTGAAGTCACGGTAGAGGCAGCCCTAAGCGGCAGCTTCGACCTTTTCGTGGAAGCGCTTTTGACCGACGGCTCGGTCACCGACCCCGACGCAGCCGCCGCACTCGCACGCGACCTCATCGAGGCGCACAAAATATATCTCCCGCAGTTCGCGTGAGGCGCTCCCCATGAACTTGATCAAGGCTGATCACGATCGAAGGCTGGAGATTTCAGGAGTGCCGGGTCTCGTCCGGCGCCCGGTCGATATCGATCAATCGCAAACGGGCTTTGCGGCTCTCCGAACCCTACGGATCTATCGATTCGACGCGGGCTCCGTGATCAACGGTCATGCCGAAGAGGATGAGGTTTTCATCGTCGTGATTGCGGGTTCCGTCGAGCTCACGATGAGCAGCGACAACTGGCCAGACAGCCAGCGCACGTTCACTCTCGAGGCTCCAGGCAATTCACCCAACGCTGCGTGTGCAGCGTATCTTCCGCCGCACGCGGCCTACCAGCTCGTTCCCCGAAGCGAAGCGGATATCGCGTATGCGCGGGCGACACCCGTTGGCAGCCGTCCGCCGAAGGTTTTCACTCCACGGGCTCGGGTGAACGCTGCCGGGATCACGGTCTTGTTGGACGAAACGACCTATGCGGAGCGGCTGCGTCTTCGGCTGGTGCAGATCGATGCACAGCAAAACGCTGTCGCACTCGCGTCTATCGATGAATCAGAAGCTAAATGTGAAGCGCTGGTACACGTCAGAACCATGCCAGCGGAGCGATCCGCGACGATCACGAGAACCGACGCTGCACCCACTTTGCTCGACTCCTGGGACACCGTCGCGGTGGCCCCCGGCGAGCACCCAACCTTGTACATCGACATGGGATCGTCTGCGCTGGCCTTCATAGTAATGGCTGCGTGAACGCACGGTCCCGACGACACTTCGAGCGAGCGTTCTCATCCTTCCCGCCCCGTGAGAGGCCCAGTGTTCCGTAGAACCTGCCCATCCTTCAGCGCTTCGTCTCGTGGTCCGGAAACGGACTCCTGGGAAGCTGGCAGGCGATTTCACCCCCAACGGCTTAAGTTAGCGATGTCGGGAGTTGGACACGGACTCGGTCCTCTCCTGTATGGACCAATTGGGACTTTCGCTGCGAGACTTGTCCTCAGTTTGAACTGAGGGACCCCGTTGATACTGAGCTTGGGCACCATGCTTTAAAGAGTCGCCCAGCAAACGCTTCTGAATCAATCCCCTAAGTTCACGTGAATTCCCCGACGGTGGCCGTTCGCCAGGCACTCGAATTTCACAAAGGATTGCGTCCCGAATACACTTTCATCTTCCGGCGTCGCGTCAAGACAGAATGGAGATTACGGATGTTTAACGCAGAAGAACACCGGGTCAGTGAAAACGTTTGACAGTTTCGGTCGAGCCGCTTCGTCTCCGACTGAATCTGCATTATCGACTCAAGACCCGTGTCAGTTGGCGCCTTGGTGGCTTGCCATGTAGAACACGAATTGCCCGAACGGCGCCACTCAACACAGCAGTCTGGTTCGTCAGCCCTGAACCGCTGGATTCTCCCTTGGTGGGGCGACCATCTGCTAGAGCAAGTGAAGCCAGTTGCAGTCGAAGAGTGGCTGCGGTCACTTGCCTTGGCACCGAAGTCCAAAATCAATCTTCGCAGCCTGTTCCATCTTGTTTATGAGCACGCACTACCGGTTTCTGCCAGCCAGCTATTTTTTCGGGCTCGCCATACGCCGGGCTTCATGCGGCTCTGTTCGAGGTTGGCCAGTGCTGAGCTCACATTTTTCTCCTGGTTTGGCGCCGCAAGTAGGGCACCGAGCAGCCAGGGAAGGTTCTGCTTCGGATTTCATGAGCATTAGCATGCACCTTTGCTCGGCAACCGGCTGGTCAATTTTGATCAGCCGCGAGGAACAGTTCTCACAAATAATGACAGAAGGAACCCATGGGTCTTGCTATGTCTCTATCCAACACAACCTTGCCAGAGCGGATATTGGAAGTCATTGTGCCCGAACACGCTCCCGACCAGGTAGCTGGATCGGTCGATACATCCGCTCGCTTGAAGTTGCACTCGAAACCCAGCCGCATCGCTGTGATTGGAAATTACCTTCCGCGTCAGTGTGGGATTGCGACATTCACCACCGATCTCTGCGCAGCGATCGCGGCGGAATATGGGACAGCGCGATTGCTGGCTCTGCCAGTGAACGACACCGAAGAGGGATACTACTATCCAGCGCCAGTGCGGTGGGCGCTCACCCAGGATGACCTGAAGTCCTATCAGGAAGCGGCGAACTTTCTGAACTTCAACAACATCGATATGGTCTGCCTGCAGCACGAGTATGGAATCTTCGGGGGACCAGCGGGCAGTCACATCTTGCATTTATTGCGTGGCCTGAAGATGCCCGTGGTCACCACCTTGCACACGGTTCTTCGGGAGCCGAATCCCGCTCAAATGATGGTGATGGAGCAGATTGCAGAGCGTTCCGACCGCCTGATTGTGATGAGCCAGCTCTCCTCCCAGTTCCTACAGGAAATCTACAAAGTGCCCGGCAGCAAGATAGACATGGTTCCTCATGGGGTTCCAGATTTGCCCTTCTTAGATCCCAATTTTCACAAAGATCGCTTTGGCGTTGAAGGGAAAGCAGTTCTCTTGACGTTCGGCCTGCTCTCGCCGAACAAGGGAATTGAAAACGTCATAAAAGCGCTACCGCAGATTCTGTCAAGACATAAGAACGTTGTCTACATGGTTGCAGGCGCAACCCATCCGCAGATCCTTCGGCGCGAGGGCGATCACTATCGCGAGTCCCTGCAAGCCTTGGCCAAGGAAATGGGTGTCGAGGAGAACGTAGTCTTCCACAATCGTTTCGTTACTCCCGACGAAATGGCGGAGTTCATTGGTGCAGCGGATATCTACATTACGCCGTATCGATTTGAGGCCCAAGTGGTTTCCGGGACGCTGGCTTTCGCGTTGGGAGCGGGAAAAGCAATTATCTCGACTCCATATTGGCATGCGATTGAACTGCTCGACGACCGCCGCGGCGCACTGGTTCCATTCCAAAATCCCGACGCGATTGCACAAAAGACGATCGAACTCCTCGATACGCCAGCCCTGCGTCATGCCATGCGGAAACGCGCTTATCTGTATGCCCGGGACATGGTTTGGAAGAAGGCCGCGCAAGGATACATGGCCAGTTTCACGCAGGCTCGCAGTGATCGCATGCACGACCCTCGCATAACATTCCTGGATGGGGCGGCAGAAAAGCAACTGAACAAGCTGCCTGCACTCACTTTGGATCATCTGCACCGTTTGACGGATGACACGGGCATGCTGCAGCACGCGATTTTTGCTGTTCCAAATTACAACGAAGGATATACAACGGACGACAATGCTCGCGCGCTCATTCTCGCGATCCTTTTGGAACACTGCGGCGACATCGAAGAACGGAATACGAAAACGACTGTCGACAATTTGGCGGCGCGTTATCTGGCTTTTCTGGGACACGCCTTCAATCATGCCAATGGTCGGTTCCGGAACTTCTTCAGCTATGAACGTAAATGGACCGAAGACGAAGGCTCGGAAGACAGCCACGGGCGGGCCTTGTGGGCGCTCGGCACCGTACTCGGCCGTTCCAAAGACCAGAGCTTGCGCGGCGCTACAGGACGCCTTTTCGAGCTTGCGATTCCAGCCGTGGTTGCGTTTACCAGCCCTCGTTCCTGGGCCTTTGCCCTGTTGGGAATCGAAGAATATCTGACCGGATTTCCCGGGGATCGGGACGCTCAGAAGCTAAGTTCTGTTCTGGCCACTCGACTGCTTGATAATTACATCGGCAATCGATCTGCGGATTGGTTGTGGTTTGAAAACATTCTGGCATATTCCAATGCTCGACTGCCGCAGGCTGTTTTGCGCTTGGGCCGCCGTACGGGAAATGATCGCATGATAGCCGTCGGCCTCGAAGCCTTGAACTGGCTTGGTGCCATCCAGCGCGACAGCGAACGAGGTCATTTCGCGCCCATCGGTTCCCAAGGCTTTTATCGCAAAGGATTCGGCTGCGCTCGTTTCGATCAGCAGCCCGTCGAAGCGGGCGGCGCGGTTTCGGCATGCCTCGATGCCTATCGGTTGACCGGGGATGAGCGCTGGCGGCAAGAGGCTTGGACGGCCTTCAACTGGTTTCTGGGAAGCAACGATCTGCAGGTTTCCCTGTATGATCCAACTACTGGTGGTTGCCGCGATGGACTTCATCCCGAGCGCGTAAATGAAAATCAGGGAGCCGAATCAACCTTAGCTTTTCTCCTGGCGCTAGTCGAAATGCGCGCGATGCAGAGACCCGACTCGGTGGACGCATTGAGCACAGAAGATCTGTCCATCTCCAAGGGTTTTAGGGCCGGTGGCTTTTGAAATTTTTTTGAATTGAAAATGAACTCCCTATGAGCATTGTCGCAGCTACAAGCTATGCGGACTTACTTCTTCGTCATCCCGCGAATCCGATCTTAACCGGCAAACACTGGCCCTATCCCATCAACAGTGTGTTTAACGCTGGCGCCACGCGTTTAGCCGATGGAACGACTTTGCTATTATGCCGTGTCGAAGATCGACGGGGATTGTCTCACTTTTGCGCCGCTCGTTCGGACAATGGAGTTGATGGTTGGGTCATTGACCCCGAGCCGACTATGATGCCCGACCCTAAGAATTATCCGGAAGAACTTTGGGGCATCGAAGATCCTCGCATCACGTTTGTGCCTGAGTTGGATAAGTACGTTGTCACCTACACCGCTTACTCGCGCAGCGGTCCCGGCGTGTCGCTGGCGTTAACCAAGGACTTCAAGTCCTTCGAACGCTTCGGCGTCATTATGTCCCCCGACGACAAGGACTCAGCACTCCTTCCGCGAAAGATCGGTGGCTACTGGGCTTTGATCCACCGACCCTTGACATCTCTCGGTGCCCACATGTGGATTTCCTACTCTCCCGATCTTCGCCATTGGGGTAGCCATCGACTCATGCTGGAAGCTCGCCGCGGCGCCTGGTGGGACGCCAACAAGATTGGCCTGTCACCGCCACCGATCGAAACTTCCCGCGGATGGCTCGTGCTTTACCACGGAGTGCGGCATACCCCATCCGGTTGTTTGTATCGCTTGGGTTTAGCGCTGTTCGATTTGGAAAGTCCCGAAAAGCTCTTAATTCGGGGAGACTCCTGGATATTTGGGCCCGAAGCTGAGTACGAGCGCCACGGCGATGTCGATGATGTCGTTTTCCCCTGTGGATACACCCTTGACACCGATGGAGACTCGATCAACATTTATTACGGAGCGGCCGACTGCGCAATTGCTTTGGCTCGCGGCAGCGTTCGCCAACTTCTTGCTTGGTTGGATGCCAATGGAAGTAGCGAGCGCAGGCGCGAGTAGAACCGATGAACCAGGTACACACCCCGAAATCCGTCGGAATCGCAAGTCGAAAAAGTCGGCAGACCCGGGCAATCTCGCCTGAACGCCTTGAATCCACCTTTCCGGCCAGCCGTCCCCAAACCCGAGAAACACCCCTTCTCCCGATGTGAGCTATGTTGCTCAGACTCAGCAAACTTCAGCTGGCATTCTCTACTTAGGCCGCGCGTGATCTAGAAGCCGCGGCGGCTAATTTTTGCAGCCCTTGAACGCGAGAATCGCACGCCACCTCAAGCGAAGAGAGGCGTTCCTCGCGAAACAGGAAAGGTTCGAGATCATGCCTCTAATTCAACTTGTAGAAGTTCTCATCGTAGTGGGTGTTCTGTTGTGGCTGGTCAATCGCTACATCCCCATGCAGGGAACCATCAAATCAATTCTGAACGCTGTTGTCGTCATCGTTGTGGTGTTGTGGATTTTGAAGGTCTCCGGGCTCTTTCACTCAGTTTCCAATATCCGCATCGGAAAAGGATGAGCTGATTACAGCTACTCCGCAACACTTGCGCCAAAGCCCAAGATCGACCTTAGGAACACGGCAGGCATCTGCCAGAAGGAAATACTTTGAAAACTAAACTTTTGTTGACACTCGCCGTTATGGGAAGCTTGGCCGCCTTAGCCCAGACCTCAAAAACCACTTTCCAGGTCAATGTGGTAAGTCGGACCGCGCCAGCAGTTACGTATAGGCATCGCAGTGGATCTACAAAACTGGATTTCGCAGGCACGGACTTAATGCCTTCTGCGAATGGCGAAGCGAAAATCAACAGCAAGCGTGGCTCTATCTCTATTGAAGTGGAATTTGCCAACCTGCAAAAACCCACCAGCTTCGGCAATGAGTATCTAACCTACATTCTGTGGGCGATCTCGCCCGAAGGTCGCGCAGTCAATCTCGGGGAAGTGTTGGTAGGCGACAACCACCGCAGCAAGCTCGATGTGACCACCGACCTGCAGGCATTCGCACTCATCGTCACGGCGGAACCTTACTACGCGGTGCGGCAACCCAGCAATGTGGTCATTCTTGAAAACGTGATTCGTCCCGACACCAAGGGAAGTATTGAGCCTGTCAACGCAAAGTATGAACTGATGGAGCGCGGTGGCTATATTCCAACCGGCTATAAGTTTGACCCCGTGATTCTAAATGCCAATCTACCTCTCGAATTCTTCGAAGCGCGCAATGCCGTTCGCATCGCTCAATCCGAGGGCGCAGAAGTGTACGCGGCGGACAGCTATCAGCATGCGGTGCAGTTGATGAACAACGCGGATACGTATGCCACTGACAAGCGCCTCGACAAAAAGCCGCTGATTGCGGTATCCCGCGAGGCCGTGCAGACTGCGGAAGACGCTCGCGCCATTGCAGTCAAAAAGATTGCCGAGCAGCGCTTGGCCAATGAACGCAGCGATGCTTCCGACGCAGAGGCCCGGTTGAAATCTCAAGCGGACGAAGCAACCCGCCAGAAGCAGCTAGCCCAGTCGAATGCAGCCAACGCCGAGACCGCCAAGAACCAAGCGGAAGTGGATGCGGCGAAGGCGAAGAATGACGCGGACATCGCAAACTCGCAAACAGTTCAAGCTAAATCTGACTTGGCGAATAGCCAGGCGGCATCCGCCAGCGCAATCTCGGCAGCTCAAGCCGATGCCGATCAATCCCGTTTAGTCGCTCAGCGAGCTCAGCAGAGCGCACAACAAGCGGACATAGACAAAGCGGCGATGCGCCTAAAGCTTTCCGAGCAGTTGAATTCAATTCTTCAAACTCGCGACAGCGCACGGGGACTCATCGTTAGCATGTCCGATGTTTTGTTCGACACGGGAAAGTATTCGCTGAAATCTGGCGCGAGAGAGAAGCTGGCAAAAGTAGCGGGCATTCTGCTTTCCTATCCTGGTCTGAATATTGCGGTCGGCGGCTACACTGATAACGTCGGCGGCGATGCTATGAATCAGACTCTGTCGGAGAATCGCGCTGGCTCCGTGCGTGACTATCTGGTGCAACAAGGCGTGACTGCAAACTCAGTTACTGCGGTTGGCTTCGGTAACACTTTGCCCGTAGCTACCAACGATAACGCTGCTGGCCGTCAACAGAACCGCAGAGTGGAGCTACTCGTATCCGGCGAGGCCATCGGCAGCCCGGTCACTACCGGAAGCTTACGCTAGGGGAGGGCCTGGTTTATGAAAGCAATTCGAGTCGTGAGCAAGGCGACTTTGTCTTTGCTTCTCGGGATCAGCGCCTTCGCTCACGCGCAGGAACGAACCCGAGAGCCTGAGCAGGTCAATCAAGGGCTTCAACACGTCCAACAACGGCGGAACAATAACCGTCGTGGGCGCCACACAGAAGGGCGCAGGATTGAGCAAGCCGCGTGGCGGCAACATCGGGCACAAAGCTGGCTCTCCGAACACCGCACCTGGCAGCAGCGCGGTGGCTATGAAGGGTATAGCATTCCTGCTAACCATTTTCGCGACTACTTCGGGCCACGCCATAAATTCCAAATCTATGGGCTTCCTTACATGGTCGTGAACGGATATCCGCGCTTTCAATATCGCAGCTACTGGTTCAGTCCCGTTGATCCATGGCCGGAATCCTGGTCCAGCAACTGGTATGACATTGACACCGTCTACATCGACTACGTAAACAACGGCTATTACTTGTACAACCGCAGGTATCCGAAAGCCGCAATTGCCGTCAACGTTTCGCTTTAACATTTAGAGATGGGTAATATGGGTAATAAGGAGACCCAATGCGTTTCATCCCGTCCCTCCGTTCGACGTTACTCGCAGCAGACTCAGCAGCTCGAACAGAGACACCAGCAACAGACCCAGCACGTTGAACAGAGGCAAGCCCAGCAACAGCAGAGGCGGCAAGTCCATCAGCAGCAGACCTCAACCAACCGCGGCCTGGTGGTGGTGGCGATAAAAACCCTTAGTTGATCGGTAACGATACTTAGACCAACAGACAACATCAGGGATAAGGAGCTCAACATGCTTGGAACGATCTTGCTCGTGGTCTTGGTGCTCATCTGAGCGTTACCGCGGTGGCCGCACAGTCGCAATTGGGGTTACTTCAAAAGTGGCGGAGCCGGGCTCATCATTCTCATCCTTGTGATACTGCTACTTCTCGGCCGCATTTAGAGAGGGATCTGAAGCTATGCAACTAGTCCCAATATCGCCGCACGGTATCGTCAGAAGTTGGCACCAGCTTACCAGACGCGGTGCGGCGCTTCTTCTTGTGGTGCTCATGTGCTATACCGGCTCACCCGCGTATTCCGTATTAACTCACGAAGAAATCGTTGACCTCCTCTGGGCAGACGAGATCCGCCCGCTCCTGCTACAACGATTCCCAGGGCTTACCGAAGACCAGGTCAAAGAGGCGCACGCATACGCCTACGGAGGAGCGGTTATCCAGGATCTGGGCTACTATCCCTTTGGCAGCGCGGAGTTCAGCCAATTGGTGCACTACGTCCGCAGTGGCGACTTTGTCCGCGAACTCCTGTTGGAGAGTCAGGACGCCAACGAGTATGCCTTCGCGCTCGGTGCTCTATCGCATTATGCCTCGGACATTGCTGGCCACCCCGCCGTCAACCAGGCTGTCGCCCTCGACTATCCAAAGCTCCGGGCGAAGTTTGGCAACTCCGTTCGATATGCTCAGAACAAAACAGCGCATTTAAAAACAGAATTTGGTTTCGACACGGAGCAGGTTGCCAAGAACCGCTACGCTTCGCAGCAGTATCACGATTTCATTGGATTCAAAGTATCGAAGCCATTGCTGGAGAGAGCATTCCCCCTTGTATACGGGTTGGAACTGAAGGATGTGCTCACCCACGAGGATCTTGCTATTGGGTCGTATCGTTTTTCGGTCAGCCAGCTCATTCCGCAAATGACTAAGGTCGCCCTGCAAATCCACAAAAAAGACTTGATCCGTGAAACACCGGATTTCGCCAAACAAAAATTTCTATACAGGCTCTCTCGTTCCGATTACGAAAGAGAATGGGGAAAGGACTACGTTAAGCCTGGATTGAGCACGCGTATCCTATCGACATTCTTGCGATTCGTCCCGAAGATCGGACCGTTCAAGGCACTGGCATTCAATAACCCGACCCCGCAAACAGAGGACCTCTATTTTAAGAGCATCAACACCACGGTCGATCAATATCGAGTTTTGCTTCGGGAGATCCATGCCAACGCACTCGTGCTTCCAAATTACGACTTCGATAGCGGCAAACCCACAAAGGCTGCGGAGTACTCTCTAACGGATGACACCTACGCGAAGCTGTTGTCTCAGTTGGCCAGCCGGAAATTTGAGCGGACCACTCCCGACCTGCGCACAGACATTCTGCGCTTCTATTCCGATCCCTCGGCTCCTATCAATACAAAGCGCGAGAATGATGACTGGCAAGACGTACTAAAGTCGCTGGACCAGTTGAAAGCAACGACGTTGAGTCCGCAAGCTGCGGATGGCCACGGACAGGGATCGACCTTAGGGCCGGTCGCGACAGTTGCCCGCGCCATGCCACCGACAATCGTCCTAGGGTTTCTTGGAGGTTGGATCAAGCATGATGACCCTGTACATAGCGAGGTGCAACTTGCCGCGCGAATCCGTAAGGCTTACCCGACGGGTGTGTATGTCGAAACGTTTGAGAGCTCTCGTGGAGAAGACGCCCGAAAAACAATCCTGGGCCTTCTCGACACCAACCATGATGGGGAGCTGAGTCGTGTGGAGAAACAAGATGCCCGCATTATCCTTTATGGGCATAGCTGGGGCGGTTCGGCCGCCATCGCGCTGGCGCGCGAACTGGAACAAGACAGCATTCAGGTGCTTCTCACCATTCAAGTAGACAGCATCGCCAGGCGGCATCACAATGATGCGGTGATCCCCGCGAACGTAGCGCGGGCCGCCAACTTCTATCAGCCGAACGGCCTACTCCACGGACAGCCCAACATTAGGGCTGCCGACCCAAAACGCACGACGATCCTCGGCAATTTTCGATCCGAATACAAAGCGAGTGCCTATCGCTGCAATGAGTACCCCTGGTATGACCGTGTGTTTGTGAAGGCTCATACCCAAATTGAATGCGACCCCAAAGTGTGGGAACAAGCAGAGTCTCTGATACGGGCGGATCTACCCCGCGGTGCCGCGAAAGGTCGTCAATAGTGAGTGATCGTGTCCAACCCTCGTGTCTGCGTCGCTTCGCATTCGCAGGGCCTCCCCCAGATAGTCGTGCAATGTGAGCGATTCTGAACAGTCGCTCCGGATGCTTGAACGTATATTTAAGCTGACCAGCACCAAATCATCGTTGGAGGAGACCATCACCATGAACAGTGATCGCATCGAAGGCAACTGGCATCAAATGGTAGGAACGGTTAAAGAAAAATGGGGCAAACTCACGGACGATGATTTGAAAGTCATCGAAGGAAGCGTTGAGCGCTTGGTCGGCAAGGTTCAGGAGCGCTACGGCATTGCCAAAGAAGAAGCACACAAACAGGTTGAGGAATGGACGAAGACCCGGCAAGAGGCTGCAACCGCTACGACTGAAACCGATCTGCACCGCAAGGTTAGCTAGTTTTTTGTTCCGCAGAAAAAAAGGAGCCTCTACTCAGAGCTCCTCTTTTTTGTTATTCGTTCCTCGCTTTGTGTGCAACGCTGAGCCGGTTGGGCTGTGCTGTCCGGCCAGCCCTCCGATTTCCATGTTCGCTCTTGCGCTCACGGAGCATTCCGGAAATAATGGAACGCTACTGGTGGATCGGGATGGAAGCGAGATATGGAGCAGAATCTTAGTCGCGAATAGCCGTTACGAATCGTTCTCCGGAGCCGAAGATCCATCACATCTGGCATCTGTCGCACGCCAGCGATAACGTCGTATTCCGTTGCTCAACCGCCGGTAAAACGCCGATGCTCATCAATTGCAATGATCCAATGTATCTCGTCGAGCACACGGATTGTCCACGGTTGCGTGCAACTTCGCTTCTCTTTACCCAGAACGTTCTGGATTGGCATCGCTAAAGGAGCACGTCAGCAACGCTGTAGAGACCGCCCCAGCCGCTTTCCCACTACCAGCAAAAAGAGTGCATCAATCCATGTATTCAGGACTAAAAACTTGGCAATCGAGGAAGTCACGATTGCCAGGTGTTCAGCTCTTTTTCAGTTTACCAATACGAGCTTTGTTGTTCACGTCCGTTTTCGCAGACTTTTGTTTTATTTGCGAATTCAGCTTCTTGGATTCCTTCACCGTTTCCGCTTCCTTCGCATTCACAAATCGCTGAATCTCTCGTCTTCCGCCTGTGTCTGGCATGTCCCAATCCTTCTCTATCCGATCGCGTGTATCAAAGGCATTTCGACCAAGTGCTCGCTCAGGAACCACATCTGGAGTTCACTGGTGCGCAGTACTTGGCTAATTAACAAGTCGGCGGTTCCGTCATCTCCCAGTTTGGTCGCGAGTCGAGCCATCTCCCTCACTTGGGAAACGATGACTTGGTGTGCATCGACCAAGCGAGAAATTTGGACAGGCACTTCTTCGCGTCCGCGTGGTGGTCGCTGAATGCGCGTCGTCTCAGCAACATCGGCAGCCATCGCAATGCTGATTCCGCCGAGGAGCTGAATCCGTTCGGCAATCGCATCCACCAAATCGGCTTGTTCGCCGTAGTGTTTGTCGAAAAGCAGATGAAGTTGATAAAAGGTCGGACCCGCTACTTGCCAATGCGATTTCTTATAGAGATCTCGCAAGGTCATCGTATCGGCGACGACTTGATTGAGCTGCTCTGTCATTTCGAGCCTTACCGGCTCTTCCAGATCAAGCGGCAGCATCGGGGTTACAGTGCCGTAGCGCTGAATTTCAGCCGCCTTCTGATGCAGCCGAGGTTGGGCTGTTACACGCCCCTTGGTGCCTTGTGAAATATTCGCGGTTTTTGCCATGATTCTCGCCTTTCTTGCTAGTGTTTCATTGGATTAATGCGCTGGCTGGCACAAGCCTTTGACGCAGAATTAACCAAGACCACCATGTAGTCTCAGCCAGCAGAACTTTCCTCGGAACTACTTTTTGTCTTCCTTACCTTGAGCGACTCTGGCTTGCTGACCTGCGTGGGACACGGCCTTGATGAACGCGTACGCACTCTTCGGGGTTGATGCCTTACCCGAAAGAATGTTACGAAATTCCATGTGCTTGCCGTAAATAGCGTGGGTGGAGTCGTTATCCTGCTCCACGACCGCGCCTTCGAGCGTCAGTCCGGCAAACGCACCTTTCGAACGAGAATAGGTCAACATCTCTGTGTTCATCTTCCAGTCAGTTCCTGCCGACGCATGACGGCCAACCGGGCCCGCTGCGACAGAGCCTTCGCCCGTGAGCGCGAACTTACTGGAAAGCAGGTGTTGGAAGCCCTGCTCATTCATCACCAGCATGACCAGATCCACGCCTTCGATTCCGATCTGCAGTCCCCAACTCCCGCCGCCAACGGACACGAAGGCGGGGGCGCTCCAGCCCGAGGCGGTGCGACAGGACGCAACTCCGCGCCCATGTTTGCCGCCAATAATAAATCCACCCTTGATTAAGTTGGGAACCACCAAAATGCATTTTGCGCTAGTCAACACTTCTTCAGGAATGCCTTTATCAGGAGCGCCCATCACGGCGTGAAGAACATCGACGGACGATTGCAGGCGTGCTTCCGTGTCTTGACGCGCCGATCCCGCCCAAGCCGACGTTCCAAACAGGCCGATAAACCCCATTAACACAATCGACATTGCTTTTTTCATATGTTGTTCCTTTTTAAGAGCTGTGAATCCTAAGAAAAGAAAACTCCAGCATGGCTGACTTAGCTCAGATTCATCTGAAAGAGACAGAAGAAGAGCTTGTCTCTAGCATGATGATGGCCCAGCCAGGTCAACGATAGCTGGTCTAAATTGCTCACTTTGAATATTCGTCATGTGAGCAATCCTGCTCAGCATTGCGAATGCAAAATAAGTAAGACTCACAACAACAGCATCCCTCGAAAACACTGAACTGTAGGGGTGCTTCACTCTGTTCTGAGGAGAATCAACATGCTTTGGACAATTTTTGTAATTCTGGGAATCTTGTGGCTTCTGGGTTTCAGCTTGCATGTAGGCGGAGGCCTCATTCACCTGCTGTTGGTTGTGGCGCTGGTGGTTCTAGTCTTCAATTTGCTGACCGGTCGGCGCGGCACAGCGTGAAAGCGGTTCCGGGTATCGCTGGCTACGATTAAAATAGACAGGAAGCGGGGACTGCCTCCCGCCGACTGGACCCAAGATAGTGGACGGGAAGCCTGCGGAGGGAACATGGCGATCCCATCAGGTTCCGCTTGCGGAACTTGCGACGCACTCCGAGCATCTGCGACAGCTGGAAGAATGGATGCGAAGCTAGCGACCAGAGAAACTCTTTGACGCCGACGGAAAGCTAATCCCCGTGCTCGCGGACCTCGCTCCCAAGGCAAGGAAGAATGGGCGCGAATCCGCACGCCAACGGCGGCTTGCTCTCGAAAAACTTGGTCATGCCCGACTTTCGCGATTTTGGAATGGAGGTGCCCAAGCCGGGAGCAGTCGACGGAGAAGCCACGCGAGTACTGGGCAAGTTTCTTTGCGATGTAATGAAGCTGAATGCACAAATACAAAATTTTCGCGTAATGGGCCCTGACGAGACTGCGTCCAATCGCCTCGACGCCTTATACGAATTCACCAACAAAGTTTGGATGGAGCCGCTCCGCCGACAAGACGAATATCTCGCCCGCGACGGACGCGTGATGGAAGTGCTGAGCGAACACATGTGCCAGGGTTGGTTGGAGGGCTACCTCCTCACCGGGCGACATGGCTTCTTCTCTTGTTACGAAGCCTTTATCCACATCGTCGACTCCATGTTTAACCAGCACGCCAAGTGGCTGAAGGTTACGCGTCGCATCCCGTGGCGTCGCCCGATTGCGTCGCTGAATTATTTATTGACTTCGCACGTTTGGCGACAGGATCACAATGAATTCAGTCATCAAGACCCGGGCTTTATCGATCACGTTGTGAACAAAAAGGCTGGCGTTGTCCGCGTTGGCTCAGGTTCAATAGACTCAGACGATCACGCCTTACCCCTAATTTTGGGAGTGCACTCGGATCCAATCGCAGTGCGAATTCTGCGAAATGGCTTCTTCCACTCCAGAATCCTCCCACGCGGCAAGGAGGTCACGACAAAAAGTGGCCGAAAGAACCGTCGCATACAGCCGTGGCATCTTACAGGGCGCAGCAGGGCGAAGGCTGCTATTTTCTCCCACCCATTCTTTGCATGGGAGACGTAAATATCTGAGTTCTTGCAGCTGGGGCAGTTATTCAGGGCTATGTTAAACATGGTTCTCTCCGCGATGTAAGGATGCTCTGTTTGCACAAGTCTGCGTCTCGTCAAAATCGGATGGTTCCATCCAGGATGCTTTGCCAGAGTCCCGGTGTGAAAGGAGTGTTTTTGTCTCTTTGGGCCGCAGCAAGAGCTTTTCGTTCTCCCTTGTGGCACGATGTCGTGCTGCGTCGAGGTTCTTGCTCCGATGCAGCGTTCACCTCTTGGTCGAAAGACCGTGTAGGTTTGACGTTCACCACGAAATCGACGGCGGCCCATAGAAAGTGCGGCCCGTCAGACTTAGCCACCACGGCATCCACCGACTTCAAAGCGCCTTCGGGCAATTCCAGGCTGTCAACGACCAAGACGATGGGAACCTTCGGCCGGACTTGCTTGATCTGAGAGGCGACAACTAAGCCATCCAGTAGACCTAGGTGGTAGTCGAGCACAATGGCATCCACCGCCTGTGACATGAAAAGCCGAAGCCCATCGTGGCCGTTGGTGGCGGTTACGAGTTTGTACCCGTTCTCTCTCAACGAGCTCAATTGGGTTGGGTCCCGATGTATGCAGAGCAAGGTGCTGCCGGTGGGCATATCCATCCCGTTATACAATCGCTCGCTTTTGAGTTCTGCTCAAGATTGCTCACATGACGACCAAAAAAAGGCAGTGGAATACATTTAGCGAGCCAACAACTCCCAGAACACTCATGTCTTCGGTTGCCAGACGAATGGAAACCTGTAAGTACTACGAAATCTCCGCTGGGCACACTGGACAGTCGTACTGAGCCCAAGGAGAGATGGGGGGGCGTGAGTACTCCGCTCTTTTGATTGAGCAGATCCGTGCAAGACACATTAGGTTTTCGACGGTTTGCGCACGCTAGCGAGGCAGAACGCAATACCGCCAACGATCAGCACAATGCTGATGAGGGGAGATACCCGTTCGTTGTGATTCGTTGTGATGCCAAGGTTGACGCCCTCGACTTGGATGCCATGCCTCTCGGTTTGCGGAATCGGCACCACTGAGGATGCGATCCCCAGCACGATCATGACTACCCCAGCCCACAACACTGTCTTCATTGTATGCCCTCCTCATAGAATGGAATCGGAGCCTGTGCTTTGATCCGACATTTCGTTTTCAACTTTTCGCGCTCAGTTTGGAGTTGTTCCGGATGAGACATCCGGTTGCGTTTGCTTGTTAGGAGGAATCTCCGAGCCCGTTGGATAGACGTAGATCTGCACCATGCCCCATCCCGCGTCAGAATTCGCGTTTGGCTGCTTACCCGTTCCCAGCGTCTTTAGGTGGCTATCGTCAAATCCGAAGTTCTCCACCAGATACTCACGCACGACCACGGCACGGGCTCGCGTGAGGACCAACTCTTTCTGGGCGTCGCCTTCCAGTCCCCCTGAGACCACGATCACAGCAAGCCCGAACTCGCTATTTGCGAGGTATTCACCGCTAGCGTTCACAGCTTTCTGGTTCTTGAGCTTGGCCGAATCGCGCTTATCGAAAAGCTGCTTGGCCGAGTAGGTAAACTCTTTGATCGGCACACTTTCCGGCAGCCGTTCAATTTCGTTTCTTGCTAGCTCGGTGGAATCCTCATAGCCGCGCTTCTTGAAATACCCGCGCAACAAAAAGTTGTGCTTCAAGGCGGTCATATTCTCGTGAAAGTCGGTTGCCCCAGCCTCAGCTTCAGCCATGGTGTCATGCAGGGCGCTCGTCGTCTGTGCGAGGTTGTTGTAAAGTTGCCTATCATTCACCAACGCTCCTACCGTTCCTTGCCCTCGATCGATCTTGGCGCTGATCGAATCAAGATGTTCAGTCGCCCGAGTAGCGTTCTCGATGGCTTCCTGACTGGTGTCCAGAATCCCACTCGTCTTCTTAAACAGGTCTGACATTTCCAGCGGCGGTCGGCTGGCGATGGTATCCCCATCCCGCACTTCGGCTTTCCCAGCAGAGCCAAACGAGATTGCCAGATACTGGTTGCCTAACAATCCTTCAGTTTCGATAGTGGCTACGGAATCCTGCTTGATAATTTCGCGCGTCGACTTACCGAGATCCATGACCACCGTGACCTTTTCGCCTGGCTTGTGCGGCAATACGATGCTATGCACAGTTCCGCTATGCACGCCGCCCACGCGCACATCGCCACCAGCATCCAACCCCACCACATTGTCGAACTGCGCTTTCAATTGGTACGTAGAGCTGAAGAGATACTGTTTCCCTCCGACGATGAAAACCCCAAGCGCCAGGATTGCCAGTGTCGCAACGATGAAGGCTCCCAAGCGCGCTGCTCTCGACATGTGTCCTCCTAAGAATGCTTTAGAAATTCTCGGACAAACTTGATTTCACTTTTCTGAAGTTCTTCAAAGCTGCCTTCCATAACCACTTTTCCCTCGTCGAGCAGAGCGAGCCTATCCGCGATTGTCTTCGCACTGTGCAGATCATGTGTGACCACAACGGACGCCATGTGATGTTCTTCCTGAAGCTTGAGCACCAAATTGTCGATCTCCGACGAACTGATCGGGTCGAGGCCAGCAGTTGGCTCATCGAGCAGCAGAATATCCGGGTCCAAAGCCAACGCTCGGGCTAAACCTACTCGTTTCTGCATGCCACCTGATATATCGGAAGGCATTTTATTCAGGGCATCCTGCATGTTTACTTCCTCCAGTAACGCCCTTACACGATCGTTCCGTTCTGCTTGAGAAATCTCTTTCTTGTGGTGATATAGCGGAAAGGCTACGTTCTGCGCGACCGTCAGCGAATCGTAAAGCGCGGCGTGCTGAAAGAGAAAACCCATTTTCTTTCGGATTTCGCCGAGCTCGTCGAGAGCCAAGCCAGCAATGTCTCGACCATGGATGCGAACTGATCCCGAGTCAGGTTTCTCCAAGGCAATGATGATCCTCAGCATTACGCTCTTACCCGTACCACTTCGCCCCAACACCGCAAGCGTCTCTCCGCGCTTCACGTTCAAGCCAATCCCCTTCAAAACATTTTGAGTTCCGAAAGACTTATGTAGGTTCTCAATGGCGACAGCTGGAGCATTGTCGTTGCTTTCAGACTCCGCGCGCTGCGCCGCAATTTGGTCGACCATATGCATATTTGCCTTAGCAATTTTCATGGAAAAAATATAATGATAACTTTTACGAGCACCACATCCGCCAGGATAACGAACAGCGAAGATAAGACTACCGAACTCGTGGCCGCACGCCCGACACCCGCGGCGCCTCCCTGAGTGCGCATTCCTTGAAAGCACGCGACCAAACCAATGATCAATCCAAATACCATGGTCTTAAACGTGGGGGGCAGGAAGTCGCTGAAGCCAGCACCTTGGAAACCGCTACTAATGAACTGACGGAGCGAGACGGGCTCCACCAATGCCTGCGCAACCCAGCCCATGATCAATCCGCTGAAGTCGGCTGCAAGTGTCAGCAAAGGAAGCATGAGGATGCACGCCAAGATGCGTGTCGCAGCTAACAACCTATAAGGGTTTACCGCTGATGCCTCGATGGCATCGATTTGCTCGGTCACTTTCATCGACGCCAACTCCGCGCCAATGCCAGCGCCCGCTCTACCACTCACCACTAGACCGGTGATGATTGGACCTGTCTCGCGGAGGATGGAAAACACAAGTGCAGCGGGAAGCAGCGATTTAGCTCCAAATCGAGTCAGACTGTAGCGGGCTTGCAAGGAGAGCACAATCCCGGTGGCACCACCGGCCAGAGCAACCAGCAATAGTGACTTTGACCCAATCTCATCGAGTTGCCGAAATAGTTCGCGGAATTCAAACGGCGGCGTCACTGCCGCCCGCACGACTTGCCAGAAAAATATGCCCAGATCGCCGAACCACTCGAGAAACTCGGTAACCGGGCTTTTGCCAGAATCCACCGCGGAAGACAAGAGTGGCCCCGGAAGCGAAGGATCCACACTTGCAACTACGTTGATTTTCTGGCCGATCACGGACGACCTGAACTCGGACTGGGCGCCCCGTGCCCATTGTTCAAGTGCATGCGAGTAAGCAGCGAGTGGGGTCCGCTGTATAGGAATTCAAGAGCGATGTTTCCGCCCATATATCCGAGCATGCTGTAATTCCCCATTCGGAATCCATCCTTGGCACCGTAGCGGCCGGGATACCACCCGTAGACGGCAGTCATGGTGCCTGCATACGGAGCAACCAGCGCCGGGAAAGAAAAAACACGGTGGCCGTCGCCGCCGCGGCGTGATGTAAAGGTCGAAATCACCGCGTGACCGAGCCGCGGAAAGACGCCTTTGCATTCACAGCGGTAGTACAACGTGTCCTCCCGGAAGGCCCGTGCGAGCCCATAACGGGTTGTTGTGGTTACCGCCGCGATGCCGAAGTCTGACCCAAATCGCTTGCCGTAACCCGTTGCACCTTGCTTCCACTCTGGCGGAGTATTGTCCGCCTGGTTAATCCCGGCAGCGAGTGCAGCGCCGACGATGGGATACGGGCCCAACGCATCGAAATAGTAATTGCGGAGCCTCGCTTTCTCGGTAGGACGGATGTAGGTCGGCCCTAGGTGCGCAGGGGTTGTGCTCGCAACAGTACTGGAGGGAACTCCCGAATCGCCCAGCGACTGCGCCCGTGCTATCACTGCTGGCGTCGCCACTAGTAGCAGCAACAACCCAATTCCGCCCGTCTTCATGTTGAAACCCTCCCTTGTCCAGCAAAACAATTAAGGTCGACGCCCTTTACACGGTAAGCGGGCAAGATCCGTGGTCACACTGGCACGCTATCTCGACCTCGCTGGATCCCGCGTCCTTACAGAGTTGACTGCAGTATTTGTCGGCAGGCTGCGCCATGCACCGGCAGGGGAGGTTTGCACATTTATTCAGCTCATTCGTTGTCATTGTTGTGCTCCTTTTTCAAAAGCCCTGTTCATGAAACATACTATCGCGCAAAACTGCCTTCGTCATCCCGGATTCATCCGCGCTAGGTTCATTCGAAACCTCCCCATGGCAAGAAAGTCCGCGCAATGAGATTTGTCTGACGAAGTTTCCTCCGCTGCCAGAACGCCACGAATACCAAGTATCAGACTTTGGAGTTAGGAAAACTGGTCAGAATTGACCGCCTTGTAAATCATCGTTGGCGCGTTTTAGCGGAAAGTGAGGCAGCAGCGCGGAAAAGAGTCGTCTAAATCTTCACGCATGTTGGGCGCGCTACCTCCTAAAAGTGAGCGTTTTTGCACAGTAGTCCTTTTGTAATTGAGCGACGCTGTAGTTTGTCTCAAGGAAGGCGTCACTCCCGGATTCAATTCAAGGTCCGATCAAAAAAGGAAAAATGATGAAAACAATGAAGCTGTTCTTTACAGCAACCGCGCTGCTCGCCGTTCTGATTCTGGCTGGATGCACACAGACAGCCTCAAAGTCGGCTGATGTTTCCGACAATATTCGCAAATCGCTCGATCAAGCGGGACTCACCAAGGTCTCCGTTAGTCAGGATCGCGACAAGGGCATCGTGACACTCGGTGGACAAGTGACCAACGACAACGACAAGCTAAAAGCGGAATCCGTGGCCAAGTCTTTCGCGGGATCCCAGGTTGTCGCGGATCAGGTTGCCGTGATTCCGGTTGGCGTAGAAAAAGAAGCCAAAGCCATGAACTCCGATTTGGACCAAGGCATCGAGAAGAATTTGGACGCTGCATTGATCCAGAACAGGATGCACGACAACGTGAAATACGAAGTGAAGAGCGGCGTAGTGACTCTTACCGGAGAAGTAAACTCGGCAGTCAAGCGTGCCAGCGCCGAGAAGGTGGCAGCCGGGGTGCCGAATGTGCTACAAGTGGTGAATGATCTTCAGGTCAAGAATCAGAAAGCCAGTTCATCACAGTAGTTAGCGAGTTCACACCAATCACAGCGGAAAAGGCGATCTGATCAGCATGCTTCGCGCGATAGTTGCGATATTCCTCATTCTTTGGCTCCTGGGTTTTGTCCTGCACATCGCCGGCAACTTGGTGCACTTGCTCGTGATCGTAGCGTTGGCGGTCCTGATCATCGACTATCTGATCCGGGGGCGAGCCAAGGTATACCACCGTTGAAGAGGTAAATGACCGCTGGCGTAGTAATTGTTAATTGGCAGCATCTTGCTCTCGGAGCCAGACAGTAAGGACTTCAGCCACCCAGCGGTTTGCCAAATATTCAGGTCTCTAGATTACGAAGAAAGGAAAATTCAAATGTTGATATTAATTATCATCCTGGTGTTGGTTTTAGGGGGCGGTGGGGGGTTTTACGGTCACAGCCGATGGGGTTACGGTGGAGGTGCAGGCGTAGGGCTCGGCACCATCCTGTTGATCCTCCTCATAGCCTATATGTTGGGAATCTTCCACTGAGAAGCGCGTTATCCTGGTTGCAGTTCTACACAACGAACATGGCTATGCCTGCAGCGAACATAGCTGCTGTGGTGATCGCAACGAGAGCCCATCCCAAACGTGAGCTCGCCTGGCCCTGCATCAGTTTACTGTCGGCAGCTATCACGAGGACTGCGACGAGAAGGAAAGGGGCTAACAGTCCATTGATGACAGCTGTCCAGTACAGTGCCTTTACTGGATTAATGCCGGCAAAGTCTAGCCCGACCCCCACGGCGGTCGAGAACAGAATAAGGGCGTAAAAAGAACGCGCCTGCTTCAAATTCTTGTCCAAGCCTTGGTGCCACCCAAGCGTTTCCGCGAATGCGTATGCTGCCGATCCCGCCAAGGTGGGGATTGCAAGAAACCCAACCCCTACAATGCCGACGGTAAACAGAGTGGCAGCGAACTTGCCCGCGAGGGGCCGAAGGGCTGCTGCGGCTTGCCGCGACGTCTCGATGTGCGTTATGCCGTGGCGGTTGAGAGTGATCGCGGTTGTCAGGATTATAAAGAACATCACTACATTCGAGAAAAACGCGCCGACGCCTACATCCAGTCGCTTCATCTGAAGTTCTTGGACGGTCGCTCCTCTCCGTTCAGCGAGTATACTGCGACCTTCCGCTTTTTCTTCTTCAACTTCTTCACTCGCCTGCCAAAAAAACAGATACGGACTGATCGTAGTACCGAGAATTGCAACCAGCGTCGACCATTCATCTCTTGTATGCGGCATGGACGGTATGAAGGTGTCGCGAACCACTCGGCCCCAGTCAGCCCCTACGACAAACGCGGTGATCGGGTATGCAAAGAGCACCAGCACGAGCCACTTGAGCACGTTTGCGATCTGGTGATAACGCAGCCAAATGGTTGCCCACGAAATAAGGAGGGCAAAAATCACTACAAAAATATGTGAGTTAACGCCGGACAGCATTTCCGATGCATCGGCCATCCCGGCTAAGTCTGCCGCGATATTAATCGTGTTTGCTGCCAGCAAGGTCATGACGAAGAGGCCTAGCAGCCAACCTGGAAATCGTTGCTTCAGATTTCCGGCCAAACCTCGACCGGTCACCATGCCGATGCGGGCGCACATCATTTGAACCGCAGCCATCAACGGCCACGTCAGCAGTGCAGTCCAGAGAAGCTTGGTTCCAAGCTGCGCCCCCGCTACAGAATAGGTAGCAATACCCGATGGGTCATCATCTGCGGCTCCGGTAATAATTCCCGGACCAAGCGATTTCAACCATCGCGTCCATCGCTTTGCGGCAAGCCTCTGCTGGAAAGATGGCAGTTAAAAACTCCTACGAATCGCGAATCCGACCACAATTTTACCTGGGGGCTATCGCTGCGGCTTATAAGGAGTATGTTTCTTCCTTGATCAACTCGTTTACATACAGGGAAAACCATTCCTTAAGCGCCACCCAGAGTCGCCAAACTCCTGCCGGTACTTTAAGCCGAAAGTCTTCCAGAAGTTCCCCATGTGATTCCTGTTTGTAAAAACTGCATAGGGGCAATGCGAGCCTTTGACTGAGCATACGGCTGAGGCTCACTTTCGACTACCGTACTGTTCTTGCCGACCGTGACTTTCCTTGCGCGGCCCAAATCTGCGACACGTATGTTTTTCAGCGCAATGTCGAGGCCTTCAGTAATAAGCGGAGCACCAGTGAAGTTTGCGAGATATTGCAAAGCTTCCCTCCGCTGCGCTGCGGATCCGGGTGCTCGGACGGCGGCAACCCGCAGTGGGCCGCGCAGTTTCTCTACGACGAGCGCAGCCAGCGCCGCGTCCACAACATCCTCTGCGACTATCAGCAAGGGCCTGTCAAGCTCCGTCATCTGATTGAGGACCGGGAGTATATTTTGCTTCGAACTAATTATCGTTGCACAGATGAGAATGTAAGCGTCTTCGAAGACGACCTCCATGCGTTCTGGGTTCGTAACAAAATATGGCGAAAGGTATCCGTTGTCGAATTGTAGTATCCCCAACTGATCGCCGAGGGTACTGGCCCGGGGGCTCACCATCGCAGTAGTTTGCTTTGTCTTCGCTACCAATCCCTCAACTTCCACAGCGTTTGCTATTTCAGCCTTGGTTTGCATTTTGTTTGCTCCAGCGCCCTGATGTTCAACCCTGTATAGAGGACACCGCAAGACGTGAATTCCGCTCACGAACGAGACTAGTGTAAGAAGGAATGGGCTCGGATTGGAATACGGTAATCGCTGTAAGAACGGTATCGTGCTTCCCGCAAATCCACGTCTTTCCGCAGAGACACGAGCCAAAAGGGGCGGGACTTCCCTTTGGGCTTCATTACGGATCAATCCTAGAAAATCGTTACTTGTCGGAAAAAGAGCTTATGCGCTCTGAGAAGGTACAGGAAAACCCTGATTCCCAACGGGACGGCGCGGGAGGCATAATAAAGGTTTACGTCGGTGGATTGAGCAGTTTGGGTTGCAGCAGCGGACTTGACCAGCTCTTTCGCTTAAAACGTATCCTTCCATTTAGAGGTGACTGTTATGCCCCCATGTCGAATCTTCCTAGCCGATGACCACGAAGTCGTGCGGAACGGAATTCGCTCGATCTTGATCACACAGCCCGGTTGGGAAATCTGTGGAGAGGCGTCGAATGGTCGAGAAGCCGTCGAAAAAATTGCAGCTCTTAAGCCCGATGTCGCCATTCTCGATATCGGTATGCCGGAGCTCAATGGCCTGGAAGCTACGCGCCAGATCATCAAAGCTCATGAAACAGCCAAGGTGCTCGTCCTTACCGTCCACGAATCCCATCAGGTGGTTCGCGAGGTTCTGGATGCGGGCGCCCGGGGATACATTCTAAAGTCAGATGCTGGCCGGGATTTGATTTCCGCCGTGCAAGCTCTCCAGCGGAATAAGACATTCTTTACTTCGAAGGTCGCGGAGCTGATGCTGGATTCGTTTCTACGAGGCAAGCCCGGGATCGAAAAAGAAGTTCTCACGCCGCGCGAACGTGAGGTCGTGCAGCTTCTAGCTGAGGGCAAGAGCACCAAAGAAGTTGCCGTTGCTCTTGGGCTCAGCGTGAAAACCGCCGAGACTCACCGTTCCAACATTATGCGCAAACTGGACCTGCATTCCGTTAGTGAGCTCGTTCTGTACGCTGTCCGGAATAATATTGTGCAGGTAGTGCAGGCTTTGAGTCCCGCACCGGCCAGCTGATAACGCGCAATTGAGATCGAGCTTGGCGACCGCTTACCTCGAGACGGTTGGCAGAGCGCCTTCCATGCTGCCTAGTACTCGAGAGAAAAAGAACAACACTCGAACTTCCGCAATCGATGCAGCGGCCCGCGTCTTCCCGTGCCCTGATTAGTTCGCAGTTCCCACAAAGCACAGCCTTACGTAGCGGCAGAGGTCCAGCATTTTCATAAAGAACCTCCACCTGTAATACATAGGTTGATCCGCAAGGGCTATTTCTCAACCGCGAGATTGTTCTTCACCGAGAAGATGCCGGGAACGCCATTTGCGCGTATTCCAGCCGCGTTCTTGTCGGCATCATTGTCCACCACACCTTCCAGCGTAACGTTGCCAGACTTCACGATAATCTGAATTGGCTTGTTCACCGATAGCGAATACCTCTGCAGAGGTGCGTATCCGTAAATGGCTTGGAAGAGTTTCAGACGCAACTCATCATCCATGGGCGAAGGCGGCAAAACTTCGATCTGGTTATCCACATGCTCCACTCCCTCAATGCCTTTGACGGCATTTTCAGCATCACGCTTCAAGGTTGGTCGCGTAACGGTTCCGAGTAGTGTTACGGTGGAGCCGTCGACTTTGTAAGCGAGATGGTCGAAGACGCCCAGGTTAGCGAGCATCAGAAGTTCATGGCGGATTTCCTTGGTCACCCGCTGCGTTGCTCGCTCGGACGGTTGCCCAGGACGCTGAGCATTGGCACACGGCAAGCCCAAGCCGATCAGAGCGATGATTAGAATTCCGGCTCTAGGACATGAACCTGTCTTGAGGAACGAAAAGAAATTTCGCAACATACTACCTCTTGTTAATTTGAATTTTCTGCCCACTCCAAACCATTCCGAAAACGGGGTCGCGGCACAAAGGAGGGTGAAGCGTGGCTAAACCTGTCGCCGTTCCGCTACAGTTCCGCCTAAGACGGGGAAACGGCAAAAACCCGTTCCGCCCCACCTCCGAAGTGAAACTAAAGGTACAGCGTGACGGAGAGTCGTGGAATCAGGCCAAACCTGTACTTGAGGCGGGGGAAACACCTAAAGAATAATGAGACTAGAAGACTTCCACGCGGCGGAATTGCGAAGGCGCGACTGGCTGGCGGTCACTCCGATGTTGTTGGGCGAATTTCACAGGTACGGGTGCCATGACAAGTGTGCTTTTTGCATTCGACTTGATAATCAAGCTTCCGCCTAACTCTTCCACGCGCTCCCGCATTCCCGCCAAGCCCACGCTCAAACTCGAGTTAGTTCGAAAGCGCACCATCGCTTCCGACGAAATCCCCTTACCGTTATCCCAGACCTTCAGGATTACCAGTCCGCCTGCAAAGCTGAGATCGACGTGAGCGGTGGAACTGCCGGAATGGCGCTGGATGTTGGTCAGGCACTCTTGCAGAACTCGAAACAAGGCCAGCTCAATCTCGAGGAAGACGGGGTAAGACAGACGGAATACTAGCCTCAAGCGCGATCCCGCTGCGCTTGGAAAACCCGCTACCAGCCAACCCGCAGCGACGGCAAAATCCGCTTCATCCAGCAGGGGCGGGTTCAACAAGTAGGACATCGTGCGGGTGACTTGATGGGAAAGTCAAAAAGAGGCTAAACTGAGAAGAGTTAGCTAAGTCCTACACAAGCCTGCGGCTCACAAACTCCATCCCCTGGCTGACCGCAAGCACGGCATCAACCAGATCACGACCAGCGTCTGACTTTACCACGTAACCGTGCGCGCCGGTCGAGAGCGCTTCGCGGACCACGCTCGGCGAATTGTATTGGCTCACAAACAAGATTTGAGCGCAGGGTGCGAGCTGACGAATCCGAGGAGCTGCCTCAATCCCGCTCATGGCAGGCATGCTGATATCCAACACGACAACATCCGGCTGCAGGGCCTCGGCCTTCTCCACCGCCTGAAATCCGTCGGAAGCCTCTGAAACAACTTCGAATTCCGGCCTCATGCGTAGCAATGAACAGAGGCGACTTCGGACCACTTCGTGATCATCGGCTACCAGAATCCGAACGGTGCGCATGAATCAAGGTTAAGGTAATGCCGGTTGAACCCCCATACGGTTTTTCCTTTAGTGCCTACTACACCAAAGTGTTACTACTAGAGTTCTAAAAAACCAAACGACTCTGCACCCAATCATATTTAAACTCGAATCTAAGGTTAATGTTGTATGGTTTATGAAGTTCCGTTCATGCCAGACTGAGAAGGCTGTTTAGAGAATATCTGAACAAGCACGAGCCCTTGGGTCCGCGAATTGAGTGTGCAGTAATGGCTAGTGTGCTCGGCTTTAATTTGAAGCCACTGAGAATCCTAATCGTCGATGACAGTGCGGTCTGCCGCCGAAGCCTGCGCCTCATGCTCGAATCTCACGTGGGTTGGCAAATCTGCGGAGAGGCCGTCGATGGCGCAGAGGGTGTCGAGAAAAACCGGGCACTTAGCCCGCACCTTGTCCTGATGGATTTCTCCATGCCCCTGATGAATGGCTTGGAATCCGCTGAAGCCATCTTGAAAGAATTCCCCAAGGCTCTGATCATGCTCCTGACGTTGCACGCCTCCACGCAACTGGCTGAGGCAGCTCGCAAAATTGGGATTCGAGCTACCATTTCGAAAACCGACGTACACGTCCTTGCTGGCGACATCGATAAAGTGTTGCTCGGAGCTTAACGTTCTCCTGCCATATAAGACGTGCGTTTAGGGACAAGCACCTGTGCCGTCTATGTTGTGCCGCAGTTTCTCGCACAGTCTTACCCGCCGCTTCCTACAGGAAGCCCCTAGCCAGACTACGCAAGGTACCGGATTGGAAATGAACCGCCCACCAAGCAAACTAACCCTAACAAAAACTAGCTTCAAGGGAAATCGGATATGGACACCAAACATACTGAAAAACACGAATGCGCAGCCTGTGGGAAAAAACTGGCCTCTAGGACTGAGCTGTCCGAACACGGAAAAACTTGTAGCGTTGCGGAGCCAAAGAAGAATGGGTAACGCGGGGCCCGGCACTCGAACATGCGGGTCGGGCCTTTTTTACTCTGCTAGAAAGATCGATCGCGGCTTCGAAGGGACGAACAAATCCATGAACTTACAGGAACAGGACGAAGTAGCCACCATTTGTGGTTTATGCGGAAGGTCATTCTCTTCCGAACAAGAACGCTCTGAACATGAGCGCTGTGAACATCCACCAGGAACTTCAGAAATTGCAGTGCAGTATTCCAGCATGAAGCACTTTGCAGCATTCATTCATTCTTTTATGGAGGCAGTATGACAACAGAACAGAGTTCCAAAGTAGCAGTAGGTTTCTTGATTGGACTTGGCATAGGAGCGGCAGCAGGTCTGCTCCTGGCTCCGCAGTCAGGCAAAGAATCCCAAGAGTGGATTGCGGACAAGGCGAAGACCAGCGTGGACAATTTGAGAGCAGCCGGACAGCGGGTGAAAGAAACCGCTCACAACGCATCAACGCAGGGTCGCACTCAAGTTAATGCGGCCGTGGAAGCGGGCAAAGAAGCGTACAGCCAGGTTGTCAGCCATGGGAAAGAAATATATGGCGAAGCCGTCAACGGCTAGGTCTGGGAAAAGGAACATGAAAAAGCTTCAACACTTTCTTTCATCACAAATCAGAATTTGCGGGGTATGAGTGTGGGAACAAACGTGCTTGAACCGGTTGCTTACGATACGGACGTTGCTGCGCTTGGCGATGGCCAACCGAATCGACGGCAAGTGGTAATTCGACCTTCGCCAGCGTCGGGTAAAACTTATCGCACCCGCTGGAACCAGGGTACAACGGACCGAAATGCAGCACAAGGCATAGTTGTCGCCCCCCCAGCGGATCGGGCGCCAAACTCGGGAACGACTCGCGAGGGAACGACTCGCGAATTCGCCCCCGACATTTTTCTGGCGACCATCGGCGAGGGCAGAAGGAGTCTCACGGTTTCCAAGAAACAAGGGGTTTTTACGCAAGGCGATCCCGCAGACTCAATTTTCTACATTCAGAAAGGAAGAGTCCGGCTCACCGTCGTATCCAAAATCGGCAAAGAAGCCATTATTGGCATGTTGAATGAGGGCAGTTTTTTTGGCGAAGGATCCCTGGCTGGGCAACCCGTCCGTATGGGCTCGGCCGAAGCCATGACGGATTGCCAACTTTTGCGGATCGAGAAGAAGACGATGATGGATGCGCTCAATCGGGAGCCGGCCTTCTCCGAAATGTTTATGGCCTATTTGCTGGCGCGGAATATCCGCTATGAAGAAGACTTGGTCGACCAGCTCTTCAATTCGAGTGAAAAACGGCTGGCCCGTGTATTGCTCCTGCTTACTCATTTTGATACAAAGGGCGCGCCAGAGTCCGTGGTTCCCAAGATTAGCCAAGAGACCTTGGCGGAAATGGTGGGTACAACCCGTTCCCGTGTGAGTTTCTTCATGAACCGGTTTCGGAAATTGGGTTTCATTCACTACACGGGTGGCAGTGAAGGCGGACTGCAAATTCACAGCTCACTGCTCAACATAGTTCTCCGCGACTCGTAAATCGTAGGGGGCCTCTTTCCTCTGCTCGGCAAATAGATATATCGAAGTCATGCCAGATCTGAGACAAGCGTGTGCGGCCGGAAGGACGTCGGGAGCCCCCACCACATCCGATGCCCTCGTCCTATTTGGAGCGATGGGGGACCTGGCTCATAAGAAAATATTCCCAGCCCTGTATCACCTCGTCAGGCGTGGTCACCTTGATGTACCCGTAATCGGCATCGCCAGAGATAGCCTAGCGGAGACACGGTTCAAAGAGCGTGTGCTCGATAGCATTCGTGCCCAAGGTGGCGACATCGATCAGGATGCATTGGCAAAGCTCTTAAGCTTGCTGAGCTATGTCGGTGGGGACTATGAAGATTCAGTGACCTTTGATTTATTGAAAACTGCGTTGGGTTCATCCGTTTGCCCAGCCCACTATCTAGCCATTCCGCCCAGTCTCTTCACCGGGGTTATTGAGTCGCTCGTAAAGTCGAACTGCATCACGAATGCGCGAGTCATTGTGGAAAAGCCTTTTGGACACAATCTGGCCTCCGCGCAACGCTTGAATGCTGCTCTTCATGCGGTGCTTCCGGAATCGCAGATTTTTCGCATTGACCACTACCTTGGCAAGGAAGCGGTGCTCAACCTGCTTTTCTTTCGCTTCGCCAATAGTTTTTTAGAGCCGATCTGGAATCGCAACTACATTGAAAGTGTCCAAATCACGATGGCGGAGAAGTCAGGAATCGAAGGGCGCGGGAAATTTTATGACGACACCGGGGCGATTCGTGACGTGCTTGAGAACCACATGCTGCAGGTGGTCGCGTTTCTAGCCATGGAAGCTCCTACAGGACTTCAGTGTGAAGCAATCCGCGACGAGCAGGTCAAGATCTTTCGCACAATACTCCCGCTGAATCCAAACGATCTGATTCGAGGGCAATTCCAGGGCTACAAAAATGAAGAAGGAGTTGCGCCAGATTCGATGGTTGAAACTTATGCAGCTTTACGTTTGGAAATTAAGTCCTGGCGGTGGTCGGGTGTGCCGTTCCTGATTCGCGCCGGAAAGTGTCTCCCGGTCACAACGACCGAGGTCCGGGTAAAGCTTAGGAAACCTCCGCTCGACAATTTGGCCAGTGAATCCAGTAACTATTTTAGTTTTCGTTTAGGTCCGGGGGAGCTTTCCATCAGCCTCAGCGCGTACGTGAAACGTCCCGGCGAAGAACTCGTTTCGATGCCAGCATACCTATCAGCCGTGGAACAAAAGTCCGTCGAACAAATAGGAGCCTACGAGCGCCTTCTTGGCGATGCCATGCGTGGCGATGCCATGCTGTTCGTGCGAGACGATGCCGTTGAAGCGGCCTGGGCTATCGTGGACCCCATTCTTACCAACGACAAAGCCCCACACACTTACGATCCTGGATCCTGGGGCCCCACGGAAGCAGACCGATTAGCCGCCAATCTAGGTGGCTGGCACAATCCGGAAGAACCTCAGGCGCATGGATCGTCCGGCGAAGTTTGAATCCCTTGCAGAGGGTACAGGAGAGCGAACATGAAGAATTATCGAACGGCGGGAGCCGTGCTTTGTATGGCAATGGTGTTGGTGCTCGCATGGAGCTTGGTGCCCCCCAACACTGTAGGAGCAGACACAACGGCGATCGTCGGAGAATGGGGAGGAACCCTCGATCCAGGCGGGCAGCCTAAAACGCGAATCCTCATACATATTTCCCAGGCGCAAGACGGAACACTGAGCGGCACCATCGACTACCCAGACCAAAACACGTCGGGTACTTCGATTACCGCAATCTCCTATAAGGAGCCTACACTTCACTTCGAGAGCAGCTCCAGTATGAGCGTCTATGACGGGACCATGAATGGCGGCCATTCACAGCTTGTGGGCACATGGAGACAAGGAGGCGCTCCGCTGAACCTTGTCCTTAAGCGAGTGCCCTGAAGTTCAAGGAAGGTGCATGGCCGGAGCCTTCCGATCTTCAGCGAAACAGGAACAGTACCATGAGGAGAATGAAGCGGCTGAGCGGTGTTCGCGATCAGAAGACCGCCGAAGCGTGTCTCACCAACATGGGCAAACACCGCCAAGAAATTCTCCATTTATTTTCTAACGCGTATGCCAACAGACTGACGCGAAAACAGTGCCGCATGGAAGTTTTGCGTGGCTGGAGTTTGGAGAAGCCTTCATCCGTCTCGGAAATTCTGGATCTCGCGCGCAATGCCTTAGCAAGCCCCGCTATACCACGTGGAATTCTCGACTCGAGTCAGGCGTTCTCAGCGCCACAATCTGCGCTTCCCGTCCAACAGCATCGCCTCAAACGCGTGGTCCACTTTGTCCAATTCGTCGATTAGAAGAACGCAAGGCTTTTAGTACTGCAACGCACGCAGAAGCGGGCCGGCGCGGAAGAATCGTTGATTGTGCAACTCTGCCCGCAACGATTCCCAGTCCTTACCGCCCGATTTTGCTCTCAGCTCCACACAGAGTCTTTGCAGGGACTCGTCAAACTTGCTGATGGCTTTCTCTTCGTTGACTCCCTCATAGCATTGCAAGCGTTTGACCGCAGTATTTGCAGCCTCAGCAACTGCGAATGCCAATTGGGTTTTACCGCTGCCGGCCGGTCCTTCAAGCAGCAGCGGTTTATGAAGTTCCGCCGCCAGGGCAGGACGTGGCAGGCGCTACTAGTCCGCCAATTGCCTCGTCCCTTCCGGGCTGGTTGCCAACCTGCGATGGAGAATAGTGTTGTGGTCGATACATCGGGAAAAATGGCGACATGCAGGAAGTAAACGATGTGCCCTGGCGCTGCCATCGCTCCTTGATTGCAGATACTCTGTTGGCGTAAGGAATTGAGGAGACAGATCAGCAATGTAAGTCGCACCCGACTCCACACACAATGACTCCCAGGCTCAGGTCAAACGGAACCCGGATTTGTTCCTCCGATAACGGATCTGCAACGCGCATGTAACCGGGCCGAACCAAGGCGACCCGACGAGTTCGCAATTCTCAGTCGAATACGCGATCTCGCCTACGGAACGGCTTTACCGAGTGGACAACCGATTAGGTATGTAACGGTCGCTAAACCGCCGGTTTCTTCACCGACCTCCCATATATAATCGTTATTTCTCAAGCAGGCTATCAGTTCGGAAAGGTCCTTCGGCGAATATGCGCGCAAGCAGGAAACAATCCCATCCCAGAACAACACAAAGGGAATTACCGGTATCACATAAGTCCAGAGGAGACGAGAGGCGCGGAACGGACGAACGAACGGCACCGCCGCAAACGCTCCAAGGAACATTAGAGGAGTGAGAACAATTGCGGCTGGACAGCATCGGGCAGCTTCAAAAATACCAATCCCTTGTCTGCTGTCGACGGCCCGCTGCAAAATGTTTACGCCCTCGCCTTCCGGAAAGTGATGAAAGGAAGTGAACATGGTTCGGAAACCCGCGAGGTGGGAGGGAACTCTGGTAGCGTCGACTCTTTCGAGCGAATAGCTAACCAGATTGTTCTCCTACTGAGACAAAAAAAGCATTTCCTTCACCGGAGGAAATGCCGAGCCCTAAGCGTTAGCCCAGCAGTTGGCGAAGGCGCCTGATCATTTGTGCGACGCCCATACACTGGCGGGTGAATGGAAACCGGAGCCTTATGCGGATGCGAATGCTATGTACAGTTCACCCATAGGCCATTCCGCGTTTTGAACTGTACCTCCTAAAACGCGGGATAGGCTTAAGAGGGCACAACTCCCACACATGGCGCAGTGCTGAGTGCTGGACTCACTGATCATCTCGCAGTTCGCGCACAAGACAGCGTTGTGGAGGGATACACAATTTAGCTCCGACCGCCCTGATAGATCTTTCATGAATTCCATTTCTCCCGATATCGCCTGCAATGGCAATCACACCACTCCGGAATCTCCATTTGGACTCCCGAGTGGCCGATTGGACTCCCGAGTGGCCGACAGTTTGCCCAAGGGCTTCCAGTTGGAAATTCAGTCGAGAATAAGGGTATAGGGGCTTTCCTGGCGCATCTGTTCAAGATTGCTCACTTTCGCAGGCCCCCATTGCTGCTAAGTGGCCGCGTACACAGCATGGTCAAAACGGCTCAGATTCCACGACTCCGGTTGCATTTGTCGCGGAGATAATAGAAGAAGAAACGAGGCAGGAAAAAAATATACCAATCGGTCGGACCTGAAATCATGGAGCAAGTCTGATTTCGGCCATTACCGCGCTCTATTTGAGGAACTGGTGCACGTGCCGGTGACGGTCGAAAGAAAAGAAGTAGCGTAGCGGCTCACAAAGGCAATCTTGCGCCAAAATACGTCTCAAGAACAAGCTTTTTGAAAAAGGAGAACAACAATGACGACGAATGCGCTCAACAAGTGTGCTCACCCCAACCCGCGTCACTTGATGGCTAACTGCCGCACGGGGCTGTGAGTGTAAACGCCTATTTAAGCTAAAAACCCGGGCACGGGCGCGGAGATCTTCAACAGGATCATAGCAACATATCTGCTATTTTCATGCCGAATTGCCAGCCGCATGCGCCTTGCCACTCCTGTCCATCCTCTCGCGAACCTCGCTAACTTTTCGCGCCAACTGTTCCGCGGAAAACGGCTTATTGAGAACGCTCGATGCATTCTCCACTGCAGAAGGCTCCACGTGCCCGGATATGAAAATCACCCCGAATCCATCTCGTTTCTGTCTTAGCTTTTCCACCAGTTCCGGGCCCCCCATTCGGGGCATCACGACGTCAGTTACCAGTATTTCGATCCGGCCCGAGTATTGTTCCGCCGCTGATAGCGCTTCGACGCCGTTCCCGGCTGATAGAACCGAATAGCCCAGCTTCTTCAGTGCTTCTGCGGTTAGAGAACACAGCGCAGGTTCGTCTTCCACCAGAAGAATTGTTCCCTCTCCTTTAGGAGGTGCGCTTGCCGGCGGCAACGTTGCCAATAAAATCTTCTGGTCCACGCCAGGAAGGTAGACCTTAAATGAGGTGCCCCGTCCTATCTCGCTGTCCACCGAAATGTGCCCGTGGCTTTGCTTGATGATCCCATATACCGTGGCCAAGCCTAATCCTGTTCCTTTGCCGGCCGCCTTGGTAGTAAAAAACGGTTCGAAGATATGCTCGGATGTTTCCTTGCTCATTCCACAACCCGTATCTGTAATCATGAGCATCGCAAAAGGCCCTGGCGTCACTTCGCCGTGAATCGCGGCGTAATCCTCGTCGAGATGGCAAGGCTGCGTTTCGATGATCAGCTTTCCTCCTTTGGGCATGGCGTCGCGCGCATTTACGACTAGATTCATCACTACTTGCTCAAGCTGCCCAGGATCGACTTGCACTCGCCCGAGCTGCTCCGAAAAATTGGTCACCAGCTCTATATCTTCTCCGATCAGAACGCGTAGCATCTTAACCATGTTGCGGACGGTCTGGTTCGGGTCCAGAACCTGCGGTTCGAGTACCTGCTTCCGACTAAATGCTAGCAGTTGGCGGGTTAGCGAGGTAGCCCGGTCACCCGCATTCTTGATTTGCTCAAGGTGTCCTCTTGCCTCGGGCGTCGCCGACTCGAGAAGTAGGTCGCTATACCCCTTTATGATCATTACGAGGTTATTGAAATCGTGCGCCACGCCTCCAGCAAGGCGGCCCACTGCCTCCAACCGTGCCGAGCGCAGCAGACTTTCACGCGACTGCTGCAAACTGTTCCGCATTTCATCGAATGCCCGCGTCAATTCCGCGACCTCATCGGATCCTTCAATCGCAAACTGAAAATCGAAGTCTCCCCGTTTCAACCGTTGAGTGCCTAGTACAAGTTGCTCGAGGGGACGCGTAATGTGCTGCGAAGTTACGAATGCGAGTAGCGCACCCGTAAGGACCGCGATGGCTCCCATGATCGCCAATGCCCAATTCAACGAACCCAGAAAGCGAGTCGCTTGATCGAAAGACTCCAAACAGTACAAATGCACCGGATGATCTCCCGGCAGCTCCACAAGATTAGCCAGATACCTTTCCCCTCCCAGCTTGACGTCCCGGATTGAGTCGGGTGTCCAGATTTCGCCAGCTAGCGATGCTTCAAAGTCGCGCGCCGCGTTCTGTTTTAGCGAACTCAGCCAAATCGCCCTGTGTCGCTCAATGACATAGGCGGACCCCGCAAATGCATCCGTGTGCAATACTGATTGCCGTGACACGTCACGTCCGAGCGCGATTCGCCCCAGAAGATGTTGGTCGATCCCCGAACCCGCCACGATTGGAGCGAAACTTACCTCGTACAGGCGTCCACTAACGAACCACCAATCCTGCATGCCCGGCGAGACTTGCAACAGGCCCTCGGCAGCCCCGTCACCTGTGCTGTCTGTCCGGGAGCGGGATGCCAGAATCTCGCCGTTCGCACCTTCGAGAATTAAGAGATCCGCGCCGCTAGATTCCAGAATCGACTCCGATCCGTCCTGCATTGCCGGTCGGCTTTTGGTTGACATCAACGCCTTCAGGCTAGGCTGATCCGCAATCATCACCGCGTTCTGGTGGGTCTGCTCCCGTCGCAAGCGGACAAAATCTGTGTACACCGCCGATTCCGCACGGAGCGTCGAAACCAGATCCTCACGAATGTGTTCCCTCATTCTTGCCTGCACCACGACCAGCACAGCCGCTGTTAATAGAAAGACAACCGCCAATATCGATACGGTTAACTGGGTCCGGAGATGATGAAATGAGATCTTAAGCACGGCCCTTTAATCCTACGAGGCCTTCTTCGCTTTCACTAGACACCTAAGTAATCACTCGGGGGGACTCTGTCGTCACGATCTTGGCGCTCCGCGCCTGGCGAAGAGGCAATGAGATTCCACTTTTCAGGTAGTGACCTCGGATTTCACCAAATTCAGCGTTCAGGGCTTATTTACTCTCGAAAATCACTTCCTCGTTGACATCCACGCTTCGCCGCAAAATCGCCAAAAAGTGAGCACTTTTGAACAGTCGAGGTCAAGCTTGAGAAAGTACTATCCGTTGAGGCGTGAGTGGCTCCCAGAATGGGGCAACTCTTTGGACTGCCGGGGTTGGTGCGTTCGACCTTCGCTTTTGCTCCGGTCTTTCATACTCTAAGGCCACAAAAAGCTGGGTTGTGAAGAACTCGATTGCGCTGACCGTCCGATTAAATGTCGCTCGCGATCTGCGGCACCAGGTGGCAATTCGCGTGGCGAACTGCTTCACGAGATCGTTGTCGGCACGCTCGTATGGGTTTGAGTAGGAATGCTAACTTGCGTGAAAGCCACTTGCCAACAGGATTCGACCTATAAGCGGAGACTCCTCGCCACAATGTGGGCGCGGGAGAGCGGCAAGACAGACGCACCAAACTTCTCTTGGGAGCGCCTCGATTCTTAACTTCCGAAAGTACGGATCTTTGCGTCAGTGCCTGAAATGCCACTCGCCCGAATCTACGCGTCGTCGGTGGAAGAAGCTGAACCGTTGAGCGCCGACTTGTTCGCGCGCGGCTACATCGTGGAAGTAGTCTTTCCTGATGCGGAACTCCCGACGCCGGCGGATTTAGAGCTTCGCCTAGAACACTGCTCACCCGCGCAGGCCATTGCCCGCGTCGAGGCCGGTAGTGGCTCTCCTGCCCGCTGCGTATTTCTAACTTCGACAAGCAATCCCCAGCAAGACCTAATTTTGATAGAGATGACCGTAGCTGCCACCGGAACCGATAGCCGTCATCCACGGCACGTTCCTGTCAACTTGCTAGGTGCCAACCTTGCCGTCGCTGGAGCCGCAGCGCAAGTTGAAGAAACAGCTGAGGAGATAAGGCCGACCCGGGTCATCGTTATGCCAGTCTCGGTAAATGAGACGGTCGTCGCGTCCGGTCTGGCAGCCATTCGCACGAATGGTCGCGTCCCGAGCAAGGACGCCAAAAATGGTAACGATGACGATTGGCACAAGCTCGTGAGCGCTGAAGTCACTACTTTTCTGGCTCACGCTCCCAGGGTCGAACCTATAAAGGTTGTACCTGTCAAAATCTTGCACGGTATCCGCCACTCCCGGATTGCGGAGCGGGTGCGGAATCTTTGGGAGGTCTTGGCACTGCTCGGCATGGTGTTGAGTATCCTGATGGTGCTGTATATCGGCTGGCAAGGCGGCCCATCGGGGCCGACAGTGGATACAATGCACTCTGCGGCCTCCACAAAACTTGGTACATCCGCTACCAGACTTCCAGTGGTCGCGGTTCCCGCGCCGACTCTAAGGCTGGCAGCTGCTGCGCCGCGCGTCCCAAATGCCGGTCTGCGTAGCGGAGATCACTTGATTGCCCGGGATACGGTGGTGCGATTTGGGGGACCAACGCGAAAGGCCCTCAGGTCACAGCCTATTCCTGCCGCCGACAAAATTTTGATTTCCAGAGCCACTATTGGCAGGACTAGTCCCGTTCAGACCAGTTCAGTGCAAATCACACCAGTTCAAACCCGCCCCAAAGCTATCAAGAAAATCACCGACCTAAAATAGCCTCTCTCGGCCAGATTCCACATAGACTACCCACTCAACCGATGCAATGCGCTCGATGAGTGCAATGGAGATTTCACTCACCACGGGGTTGTGAGTGTAGACGTCTGATTGCAACAGTGAGTGGTTCTCCAGGTGCTATGCCGCCGACAAGATGGGCGCCGGTTCCACGTAGCAAAGCGTGGCTTGTTTCAATTGCGAATCAACTTCGTCCGCTATGGCTATAACATCCAACAGCAGCTTGCTAAAATCTACGGTGTGCAGATTGTTGTTCAGGGTCTTAAAGATGCTCACCTGTAGGATTCGCGACTCCTCTACCACCATCGGGACGGTATAGCCCTGTTTGCGTCGGAGCACCCCATGCTCGCGCGCGGCTAGGGAGATCGCGGCTTCCGCCAAAGGGGGCAGACGCAGGCGCACAATGAGCTCCCGGATGAGCTTAGGCAGATGCCCCATGCGGTCCTGAGCGCTCAGCTGGATGCAGGTCAGTTCTTGGTCGCGCTTCACCAGCCTTATCCAGTGCTGAATGGTCGCGTCGAGATCGCGCTCCAGTATGGAGGCAACGCTCTCTGTTGCAAGTGGTTTCCGTTCTGCCGGACTGGCGAGCTTTGTGCGGATAAGGCTCTTCAGAGTAGCGATTTCCATTGGCTTCACCAGGACTTCGTCAGCCTGTGAGCGGATTGCGGACATGGCCTCTTGCAGCTCTGGGTAACCGCTAAGCACCAGCGTCACTGCCTTGGGATGCATGTGGTGCATGGCGCTCACGACAGTAAAGCCGTCGCCGGCGTTTGGCATGTGCAGGTCGGAGATTAGCACGTCGAAGTTGTCCGTGACGATGTGCCTTAGCGCCTCGTTTACGTTGTTTGCGACGACAATCTCAAACCCGTCTCTCTCCAGCGCTTGCTGCAACATATCGCAGACAGCTGCGTCGTCGTCCACAAGTAAAACTTTAGGTAGCGCCATAGCAGAACCTTCCCCATGCTGATTCTCACACTTGGAGAATTGCGAAGTGGTGCCGAATTGACCATATAGGGTTAATGTTGTGATTCCTGCAACAATGAGCAAAATGGAACACCACTAGCTTCCAAGCGCGTATGGTTGAGGATGAAGAAAGACCCTAAGAAGGTAAACTGCACACACCCATGCCCTTTCGAGCAATCCTTCATTTCGACGAAAATTCTTGGGGCGAAATAGGACGTAGAGCTTGAGCGAAGCCCCCCACCCATGCACACGCAGGAATGGGAAGGCAGCCTCAAATCCGCAACCACTTCTCCCGTTCTATTTTGTCCATTACTTCGCCATTTTGAGCGACATGACATGGACTTCGCTCTTGTCGGTGTCAACATGCGCGGTCAGCGTGACGTGATGACCCTCGTGGCCTTTTACTGCGTCCGGATTGTTGATGGTCCAGCTCTTGCTGTCGCTATCGCTGACGAAGGTTTTG
>JAYVEP010000061.1:0-39193 GCA_043749225.1 Acidobacteriaceae bacterium | reverse complement strand
AACGGAGAGGTGCGTGAGTGGTTGAAACGACCCGCCTCGAAAGCGGACATACCTTAACGGGTATCGTGGGTTCAAATCCCACCCTCTCCGCCATATTTCTTGAAGCTGTGCTCTCGACCTTCCCGCGCCATCTGCTATCGTCAAATTATGGGACGCTCACCTAGCCTTTGCGGAGTCATTCTAGCGGCAGGCGCAGCCACGCGCATGGGACGCGACAAAGCGCTGCTCTCATGGCCGCCCAGCGCAACATCAGGGGAGACGTTTCTCTCCGCCGCAATCCGCTCGCTCGCATCTGAAACAGAAATCGTCTTTGTTGTGGCGGGCGCGAACGCAGCCAGCATCGCCCCAGTAATTTACGCGCAAGGTGCCTCGCTCGTCGAGAACCCCGACCCAGCGCGTGGACAATTTAGTTCTCTACAAGTCGGATTGCAAGCCGTGTTGAGCCATGGCCGCGACGCCGCAGTCGTCACTCTCGTGGACCGCCCTCCCGTGCAAGAAGCCACGCTACGCGCACTTTTAGTGGCTTTTGAGCAAACGCTGGCCGCAAGAAAGTGGGCTGTCGTCCCCGAATTCAACGGCAAGCACGGACATCCAATCCTCGTCGCCCGTGAGATGATAGAAGCGTTCCTGCGCGCGCCGTCGGAGTCGAATGCCCGCGAAGTCGAGCACTCCCACCAAGAGCTTATCGACTACGTAGAGGTTCAGGATCCGTTCGTAACCTCGAACGTAGATACACCGGAAGACTACGCGGCGCTTCCCGCTTAGTTCGTGCCGAAATAGATCACAAAGGGTGCCCCATCCTTCTTTTGCGTTCTTTGCAAAAGAGGGTGGGCGGAATAAATCCTTCCCGTAGTTTGAGAGATTTCTGTAGATCAATCTAAGGAGTCCGGAAAACATGCAACATTTCCCTGTCTCGAAAACCCGCGCGGAAGACAAGGAATTCATCGAATCGGTGCTGCGCCTCTCCCCCAAGCTCGCAGCTTTCGACTGCGACGGCACACTCTGGAGCGGCGACGTCGGCGAAGGCTTTTTCCGCTGGGAAATGGAACAAGGCTTAATCTCCGAAGACATTGCCAGGTGGGCCAAAGCGCGCCACAAAGACTACCGCGCTGGCTTAGTTGACGAAGATACCATGTGCGGCGAGATGGTCACTCTGCACGCGGGCCTCGCCGACAAAGACCTCTACGCCGCGGCAGATATGTTCTTCCAACGGAACATGCTGGATACGCTCTTCCCAGCCATGGAAACACTCGTAAAACGCCTGCGTGACGATGGCTGCGAGATTTGGGCCGTCTCCTCCAGTAATCAGTGGGTTGTACAAGTTGGCGCAAAACATTTCGGAATTCCTCCCGAGCGGACGCTCTCGGCGGAAGCCTTTATCGAGAACGGTCGCGTAACCGACCGCCTCGTCCGCGTTCCAAGCGGTCCCGGAAAACCACGCGCAATTCAGGAAGTCGTCGGACGTATCCCCGATGCCGCTTTCGGAAACTCCAAATGGGATGCGGACATGCTGGCGATGGCTAAGAAAGGATTCGCGGTAAATCCGAGCCCACAGCTGCAAGAAGCGGCGCGAAAAAGCGGGTGGACGGTGTACTTTCCGGAATTGCGTTAGGAAACCAGAACGTTAGTCACAGTCGCTCTGCGGGAAGGGCACGACTTCAGTCGTGCCACTAACTTCCATATATGAAACTGGCTTCAGCCCCTGAGGGAGCGCGTTTGATTTGACTTGCGTTCACGCTAACCGCTCCAACGCAGCCCGCAACGTTTCAATCGCAAGCTGGCTAGCATGATTCGATTCCGGTCGCAGACCACCCACAGCCAGCACAACATCTTCACGCCGCAACAACCGCGCTTCCGCCAGTGTTTTCCCCTGCACCAGCTCCGTCAACGCCGACGCGCAAGCAACGGCGGCAACGCAGCCTTGTGCCAGAAAACGAATCTCCGCAATGCACGCGCCCTCGCGACGCAGCGAAATGCGCAACACATCCCCGCACGCAGGATTCTCGCGCTGCACCGAAGCATCGGGTGCATCCACCTCCCCAGCATTGCGCGGATTTTCAAAATGATCTAGCAGTTTCGGCGCAAACATAGCTTCACAAACATATTTGTAGCGTAAATTTAAGACTCAAGTGCCAAATCATCCCACCCGCATTGTAAGCCTCCAGCCCAGCGCCACAGTCATGCTGGCGGAACTCGGCTGCCTGGATCGCGTGGTGGCCTGTACAAAATATTGCCTCGATGTCGTTCCTGAAATTCGCGGTTTGCACAGAATGATCGTCGCCGACTCCTGGACCGCCAATCGCGACCAAATCCTCGCTGCACATCCAGATTTTGTTATAGCGGCAGTTCCCTACCAGATCGAGGCTGTGGCGGAAATTCTCAAAGCAGGCATCCGATTCCTCGGCTTGGCCCCACATACTTTGCATGGTATCTACGTCGACATCGCCGCCATCGCTGGAGTCGTGGGTGTTTCGCAGAGAGGGGACGACGTGATCGCCGCCATGCAGAAAGAAATCGAGCACGTACGACACATCGTGCAGTCCGCGGAACCACCGCGCCTTCGCGTATTTTGCGAAGAGTGGGGTAAACCCCTCATCGCCTCGCAAGGTTGGGTTGCAGAACTGATCGAAGCAGCGGGAGGTGAGCTTGTCGCTGAGTCCGGCAAACAAACCACGGCCGAAGCGATTCGAGCAGCCGATCCCGACGTTCTGATTGCCGCCTGGTGCGGCGCGGGAGATCGCGTTCCCCTCGAAAAAATCGTGGCGCAGCGCGGCTGGGGTGAGATGCAGGCCGTGCGAAACCGCCATGTTTATTGCAGCCCCGACGAGTACCTCAACACTCCCGCACCCACCTTGATTCAGGGGCTGCACGCCGTCGCCGCAGTTTTGCATCCCGATCTGTTTCCCAACTCTGCCAGCCCGCGCCGAATCGGCCACCATTCCTGAAGCGGCAACAACCCGCGCCTCCCGTCGTGTTTTAATGGCGAGACCGCAAATTCCACTGGGAACCTTTCGTCCATGCGACAAGTGGTAGCCGCCCTAATCCTTCGCGACGGCAAGATCCTGATCTGCCAGCGCACCAAGCACCAGCCCATGCCGCTGAAGTGGGAGTTCCCTGGTGGAAAGATTGAAGAGGGCGAACAACCTCGCGATGCCCTTCGCCGCGAACTGGAAGAAGAAATCGGCATCGACGCCCGCATCGGCAACGAAGTCGCTCGCCTGCAACACAACTATAAAAACGGCGGCGCGGTCGAACTTCGCTTCTTCGACGTCCCCGAATACAAGGGTAAGATTGAGAATCGCATCTTCAACGATGTGCAATGGGTGGATCGTACGAGGCTGCCGGATTTCGACTTCCTGGATGCCGACCTAGAGCTAGTCAAAGACCTAGCCGCAGGAAAGATCCTGTAGAAGCCCTTGATCGAGTTTGGACCTCAGGTTTGTGTAGGGCGAACATTCCTGTTCGCCGCTCTTAGCCTGCCCCAAAGAAACTCCTGTCTTTCCGCAACAGAACCAAAAAGCAGCGGACAAGAGTGTCCGAACATAAGCCTTTTCCTGCATCACTTTCCCATCCCCAGACATCTCATGAGGGAATCAAAATCCTCGGCCTCTTTTTTACTGGGAGAATTTTCATGTCCGTTGTTCCCGAAAAAAAATTCAGCGACGCTCTACGCGATCGCCGCGCCACTCAAAGTTTTGACTCCACCCCAATCCCCGACGCCGACCTGAAGCAAATCCTGCAAGCCGGTCTCGAAGCCCCCAGCGGCTACAACATTCAGCCTTGGCGATTCGTTGTCGTGCGCGATCCTGAACAGAGAAAGAGGCTCTGCGCAGCAGCCTTCGGCCAGCCAAAAGTCGCAGAAGCGCCTGTCGTAGTGGTTGCCTGCGGCGATACCCAAGCTTGGAAAAATGGCGATCTCGACCTCATGCTGAAGATGGCCGCTGAGCACGGCTATGGCGGCCCAGCCGAGCACGAAGGCGCGCGCAAGGCCGTCACCGGATACCTCGGAAATCCTCCGGGCAACGCAGGCGGCATCGGACCCGACCTCGGAGTATGGGCGAACCGCCACACCATGATCGCTTACACCACAATGATGTGGGCCGCGGAGACCATGGGGTACGATACCGCTCCCATGGAAGGCTTCCTCGAAGACAAGGTCAAAGAAACACTGGGGATTCCAGCATCGGTGCGGGTTGTCGCATTGCTAGCCATCGGCAAGCGCAAAGGCGACAAGAAGCCCTATGGCGGCCGCTTCCCCATGGACCACACCGTCTTCGGCGACACCTGGGGGAAGAAGCTCTAAATTTGGTAGCGCGCGGGTTTGGCAGCGCTAGATTTGGTAGCGCTGGCGTCCCGCCGGCAGTAGCGGGGGCATCTTGCTCGCGCGCCTCTATCATCAACTTCACACCGGAGAGAGAGACGCCCGCCATACAGCCACCGGGACGGCGGCGCTACGAAAAGCCGCGCTATTTCACCCCGTGCAACAGATTCCACACATAGATCAATCCCAGCGCCGCACAGATCACGGTCGTCGCCCAGGCCATCCCATTCATCCACGGGCCATTTACGTATTCGCCCATCAACTCTTTCTTGTTGATCAGCAGCAGCATGAAGACCAGAACGAACGGCAGCACCAACCCGTTGACAATCTGCGACACTAAAATGATCTTCAGCGTAGGCAGTCCGGGGATCATGATCACGCCCGCGCCCAACGCGATCAGCAAGGTGTAAAACCAGTAAAAAAATGGTGCTTCACTGAATTTGTTGTCCAATCCCGACTCAAAACCCAAACCCTCGCAAACCGTATAAACGGTGGAAAGCGGCAGGATCGAAGCTGCGAATAGAGAAGCGTTAAAAAGTCCTAGCGCGAACAAGATGTAGGCAAAATCGCCCGCCAGCGGTCGCAGCGCTTCCGCCGCGTCCTTGGCAGTGTTGATATTGAAAATCCCGTGTGCAAAGAGCGTAGCGGCGCACGCGACCACGATGAACCAGGCCACCACGTCGGTAAAAATACAGCCTACAATCACGTCGAGCCTGGACGTCGCGTATTGACGTTTGGTGACGCCCTTCTCGACGATCGACGCCTGCAAATAGAACTGCATCCAGGGAGCAATCGTGGTGCCCACTAAACCAATGATGGTGCCAATATATCCAGCTTGTTTGAAAGCCTCGAAAGTCGGGGGCTTGATGGTCCCAATCAGCGCCTGATGCCAATCGGGACGAGAAAGCACCCCAGCAACGATGTAGGTGACGAAAAAGAACGACGCCGCGAGGAAGACTTTCTCCACGCTCTTTTGTTCACCCTTAACAACTATCCACCAAACAAAAGCCGCGCACACCGGAATCGCAACGTATTTCGAGATACCGAAGAGTTCCGCGCTCTGTGCGATTCCGGCAAATTCCGTAACCACGTTCCCAAAATTCGTGACGACGAGACCGACCATCACAAACACCGTTGTGCGAAGACCATATTCCTCGCGAATCAGGTCGCTGAGGCCTTTCCCTGTGACGGCCCCCATGCGTGCAACCATTTCCTGCACCACAATCAGGGCAGCTGTGATGGGAATCATCGTCCACAGGAGTGAGTATCCAAAGCGAGCTCCGGCGTCCGAATAGGTGAAAATGCCGCCGGGATCGTTGTCGACGTTGGCCGTAATGAATCCCGGACCTACAACCGCCAATAGGACCAGGAACTGAATTTTCCAACGCCGAAGCCATTTCATGATTGCCGTCTGTTTCGCTGTCTGAGGACATTAGAAGCGTAGTTCGCGAACGCTCAGGATAAACGGGTTGCAGCGCATTCGGCTACAAGGAAAAAGGAAAAATTGAAGAAAAAAACCAGAGGCGTCATCCTCGCCATACCACAGACTGTCATTGCGAGCCTCAGCGAGGAATCCCCGACAACCCGATTCCACGACACCGTCGATAGGCATTCTCACGGCGATGTGCGCACCACGACGTTAGGCACGCGGCCTGGTGAGAATGCCTCTAGACAGTAAGCACGGTAGCAGCGGATAGGGATGCTTCGCTGAGGCTCAGCATGACAACTCAAACTGTGAATTGCGAGGTTGGCGCTACAGTTTGCTGCGCAGGAAGCCGATCACGTCGTCGGCGGTGACGACGCCAACCAGCATTTTCTGGTCGTCGACCACGGGAAGCATCAGCAGATTGTATTTATCGAACAGTTCGGCCACTTCAATCTCGTGCGTATCCATTTGGCAGGAGACCAGTGGTTCGCTCACCAGGGAGAGCAGCAGCTGCGTCGAGGGTGCCAAAACGAGATTGGCCAACGGAACCGATCCGACCAGGGTGCCGTGGGAGTCGGTCAGGAAGATGGTGCTGACGGCTGCGGCACCCCCCTCAAATGTCCTCAGCAAGGCCACTGCGTGGTCCACTGTCGCGTTGAACTCCACGTGGAGGTACTCTGTGGTCATCCGGCCAGCGGCGGTGTCCTCGTCGAACTCCAGGAGGTCCCGCATCTCCTGCCGGCCCTCCGGCTCCATCTCCTGCAGGATGCGTTCGGAATGCTCCTCGGAGAGGTCGCCCAGCAGATCCGCAGCCGCGTCGGGGTTCATTTCCTCGACAATGTCGGCCATGCGGTCGGAATCGAGCGATTCGACGATCTTTTTCTTTAGCTTAGGCTCGACTTCTTCAAGTGCTTCTGCAGCTACGTCGTGGTCCAGGGTTTCAAATACTGCTTCGCGGTCGTCGGGAGCCAGATCTTCAACAATGTCAGCGATATCCGCAGGATGGAGGTCGGCCAAGCGCGCGTTTGAAATCTTCAGTTTGACGCGCCGCGCGGGGTCGGACTCAATCAAATCAACGAATTCCCAAGGAATCGAGCGTTGCGGGATGCGTCGCAGCAAAGAACGCAGTGCCGTATTGGGAACGGCGCCTTTCAGCAGACGGCGCACCGCACCCCGCGCACCTACATCTACGGAGGAGATTTTTAGAACCTGCTGTTCGCCAACCGTATCTCTATACAGGTCAACGTCGTTGACGCGGACGACCTTGCGCCCGTAAACGTCAATCACCTGCTGGTCGAGCAGATCGCGCTCCAGCAGCAACATACCTTCTCCGCCCACGAGCATGGCCCAATCCGCCGAGGGCGTGGAGGCCTTAACGCCTCCGTTGAAGCCAGAAATCGACGAATACGGCAGGAAGCGGTCGCCCGAAGACGTTTTGACAATGACGGCAGCCACGCGGGAGAGATCATCCTGCGGCGCAATGGCAACTTCGCGCACACGTCCACTGGGCGTACCGTTGGAGTCGTAAACGGTCGCGCCGAGAAGCTCGGTGAGTGCCATGCCAGTCATGGGGGAAGGATACAGAAAGTTGGGAGCGGGTGGCTAGGGATATCTGAGAGGAAACTTGCTGTGGTTGAAACGCCAGGTTCGCGTCCGCTGTTTGGACGCGAACCTGGACGGAGGGTTATTTGGGATCTAAGAAATCGAGTTTAAGGAAACCTGGGGACAAGGAAAAACCGGGGAACGTCCCGTCTGGAACATGTGAAGAAATTAGGTCCCAGAAGGTCCACTAGTTTTGGTCCGAAAAACTAATCGTTTAAATGCCCTACAAACGAAGTTTGCGATATTCGGATACATTTTGGGCCACCCGAAAAATCGGCCGAAATCGAAAATTGAATTTCTTCACATGTTCCTGTCCCCGTATTATTCTTATTTTCATTCCGTATTATTTTTTCAGTAAGCATCAGATGAGATCGATTCCTTATGCCACATATCGTCCTCCTCGGTGATTCCATTTTCGATAACGCTCGTTACCCATTGGGTGGGCTGGAACCGGGAGGCGCCCGTTGACTTCCCTAACCCTCTTCGGCCTCTTCGCAGTGACGGCTATGCTGGTCACCTATGGGCTGGAGAGCCGCAGTTCGTGGTTCATCCTGGCGTTCGCGTTCTCGTGCGTGCTGGGCTCAGCCTACGGATTCTTGCAGGGCGCGTGGCCGTTTGGGGTGGTGGAAGCGATATGGGCTGTGGTGGCGGCGCGGCGGTGGTATGCCGTCCGATCCCAGGAGAGACCAGCAGATTCCTCACGATAAAACTGTTCGGAATGACAAATCCTAAGGTTTTTCGCCAGCGAAAACGCTTTGAACCCGAGTTTCATTGACTTTTTCTTGCTCAAAAGGCAAACTTACCGCTTCGCCCTGTAAACGGGGACGAGGGCCTTGCCAAGCGATTCGTGGCGGCTGTCTGTCTCGGTCACGGTGGGAATAGCTCACATTTGAAGCCCTTTGCATGACCGCGAAACAGGTCTCTTACACATACGAGTCGACGTTGGAGAGCGTGAACGACGCGGAGGAGCGAGCTGGGCGTGTGGCGGCCGAAGCGGGCTTCAGCGATGACGACGTTATGAGCATCTCGATGGCGGTGCGCGAGGCTGCGGTGAACGCCGTTTTGCATGGCAACGCTTACGATCCTACGAAAAAGGTTACGTTAGTCTTTGAGCAGGATGGCAAAGATTTTACAATTGTTGTGCGGGACCAGGGCAAAGGCGTGAATCTGGACGCAATCCCGGATTGCTGTGCGCCGGAGAATCTGCTGAAGCAATCTGGGCGAGGAATTTTCTTAATGCGCTCGCTCATGGACGATGTGCAGATTAACGCCTCGTCCGCGGGCACCGAAGTCAAACTTATCAAACACTTCCCCGGCACTGCCGGGAATTTTCAGGAGGCTTCCCATTGAGCATGAAGGCTAGCACGCGTGAAATTGACGGAGTAACAATTATGGATTTGAGTGGACGGATTACGCTGGGCGAAGGCAGCGTGGTGCTGCGTGACGTCGTGCGCGACCTGCTGTCCAAGGGCAATAAGAAGATTTTGGCCAATCTGGCGGATGTGAACTACATCGACAGCTCTGGGATTGGCGAGCTGGTCAGCGCCTTCACAACAGTTCGCAAGCAGGGCGGAGAACTCAAGTTGCTGAATCTGACCAAGAAAGTGCACGACCTGCTGCAGATCACCAAGCTTTATACCGTCTTTGACGTAAAAGATGATGAAGCTTCGGCGATTAAGTCGTTCAGCTAAGAGCTTATTCCGATCAACTTTTCAAGATGTGGGCCGGTCATCAGGCCGGCCTATTTCCTTGGACAGCCTCCTTTCGTTGACCACCTCTTTGGGGGATTCCCTCCCGACTTTATTTCGCCGTAGAATAGCTGCATGAGGATTACACGACTGGATATCTCCCAGGTCGATGCGGCCACGGCTGAAGTATTCGACACCTACCAAAAAGAACGCGGGAATGTGCCTAACATGTTTCGCACGGTGGCGCACCGACCAGAAATCTTGCGGACGATGATTGCCCATTTTCGGGCGATTATGAGTACGGGGACGATTTCTCCCAAGCTCAAAGAACTGGTGATTGTGCGGACGTCGCAGATTAATCGCTGCGACTATTGACTGGCCTCCCACACCGTCTTGGCAAGACGGCATGGCTGGAGCGAAGACCAGATCGCGAATCTGGCGGATTTTGAGAAGCGGGACGATTTTACGGCGGCAGAAAAGGCGGCGTTGCGGCTGGCGGAGATCATGACTTCGAATCCGCATGATTTCGATGATGCGAAATGGGCCGAGTTGCGGAAGCATTTTGATGAAGGCGAGATTATCGAGCTGTCGGCGGCGATTGGGCTGTTTAACTATTTCAACCGCTTTAACGACGTATTGAAGATGGAACCGACGAAGTAAGAGGTCAGAAGCCTTATGCAGCGCTGGATGGTCGTCGCCGGGTTCGTTTTCTTAGCGGTTGGTGTCGGCGCGGCTGGGAAACGGCCCGCCTGTATTTCTCCTCAAGAAGCGCAGAAGCAAATTGGGACAAAGCAATGCGTCTCCGCCAAGGTGCTGGCGGTGACACAGACTTCGAATGGCATGACTTCCCTCGACTTCTGCGCTGATTTCCAGAGCTGTTCATTCTCGGTCGTTGTGTTTCCCGCCGACGCCGAATATGTCGGCGATGTGAGCGAACTGGTCGGACGAACGATTGAGTTTCGGGGCAAGATTAAGGAATCCGACGGGCGTGCGCAGATCGTTTTGCGGGATTCGTGTCAGATGCATGGCGATTTCGCGAAAGCGGCTCTTGCGCCGACTGAGTTTGATGTGGAGAAGCGTGGAAAGTTTGGTGCCGGGACGTTTCGTGCGGCCAAGGCGAAGAAGGCCAGCCGTAAGGCTCCAGCTTCGACGCAAACTACGTTTGATATTGATAATCCGGACAGCCCGGACTGAGCTGCGCGAAAATCAAGAGCAAACCCAAGAGCGGCGGATAAGAGTGTCCGCCCCACATTCTTCAGCGGAGCAAGCTCCTCTGCCACACAAGCGCAACCGACCCGCGAAAACTACACTAAGCCCTTTCGCAACTCGTCCAGCGGATACTTGGTTCCGCGCCAGGTAACTCCGCCATCTCGCAGCGTTACGAACATGGAACGAAGCAGTGTATACACGAAAAGCGTGGAGCTGACGGGATGCAGGACGCAGTAGTAGGCCGGGACATGCGAGCGGTTGGCCATGCCAACGTAAATCGAGAAAATGGATGCGACCGCGAGGACGTAGCCGGAGCGGCTCCAGCCAGAAGCAAACCAGATTCCGGCAAACGGCATCAGGTTCAGGAAAGCCAATGCCACCGCTGAAGCTACCGTCCGCCACCACTGAAACGACATCACAGCAAAAAAATTTTTGGTGAGATTGTTGACGATGCCAAAAGCGCCATGGGCCCAACGCAGTGTCAGTAGGTCAACGCCGAAGACGTTTCGCTGCGCGAAACCCGACTCTTTCACAACCTTGCCTAGCTTCATGTCGTCGAGCACTTCCATGCGCAAGGCTTTATAGGTGCCAATGGAGTCGTAGGTGCTGCGCCGGACCAAGTTGAAGGCACCCACCCCCATGTGGTCTTTGGCTTTGGGATCCGCAACTTTCCAAGGACGATGCCCGAATAGAAACAGGGTTTGAAAAAAAGCAATCATCATGCGCTCGCCAGGAGTTTCCATTTGCATAGTTGGGAATAGTACGAGGTGATCGGCCTTCTCGCTCTTCGCGTAAGCAATAGCGCGGCGCAAAGTATCGGGGCGGAAGAACACATCGGCATCGGTGAATAAAAGCCAGTCCCCCGTCGCTTGCTGCGAAGCCGTCCACATGGCGTGCGTCTTGCCGAGCCAGCCTGCGGGGAGTTCCTTGACGTGGACAATGTGGAGGCGTCCAGCGTTATTCTGCCCGGCAGCGAATGCGTCCATGTGTTCGCCCGTTTTATCTTTAGAACGGTCGTTGACTGCGATCACTTCCAGGTTCGGATAGTCCAGTGAGACGAGGCTTCGCAAGACTCCATCAATGGTGTTTTCTTCATTTCGGGCGGGAACGATGACGCTGACGCGCGGTAGTCCGGACGGAGTATCCGGCCAACGATCCCATTGCGGCTCGGTGATATCAGCAATCTTGGGCATGCCCAAGCCTGCGGCCACCACGCGCGAGAACCAGCCCGCCCCAAGAAGTCCGCCAGAAATCCAATGAAACAAGCTCATTCCGAAACGATCCCGCCTGCCGACTCCGGATGGGGCGCAAAGCGCATGCCGTAGAAGAGCACGGCTGTGGCCAGCGCTAAACCAACAGCAGTGCTACTGAGGGCTATGTGCAGGGGATAGCGATCAGCCAGACGACCGATGATCCACGAGGAAGGAACATCTCCCAAAAGATGAATCATGACAATGTTCACGGCCAAAGCGAAGGCTCGAATGTGCGATCCAACGGCGTTGATTAGGGCTGTGTTCAACGGCGAGGTATTGAACAGAAGGAGGAAGCCCGCGATCAGAATTCCGATGAACATGGGGACGCCGGTGGCGTGCAGCGCAAACATCATGGCCGGGATACCAAGCCCGAGTGTGATTGCCGACACCAGGTAGTAAGCGCCTTTGTAGCGAGGAAGAAGCTTGTCGCCAACCCAACCACCTAACAGCGAAGCAACGATTCCATCAAACAGGAGGATGAGCCCGAAAATGGTTCCAGCGGTCGCTACCGAATAACCGCGCTCCCGAACCAGGAAAGTTGGCATCCACACGGAAATTCCACCTAACGCAAATGTCATGAAGCCCATGCCAACGGTTGCCGTCCAGAACGCCTTATTCCGCATAAGTCCGGCAAACGACTTGCGTTCCGTCGTTTCAGGAATGGAATCATGCATCCCACGGGGAACCTCTGGTAGAAACGCAATCGCCAACGCGAGGAGAAGTCCCGGCGCCCCGGCGAGATAAAAGGGCGCACGCCAGCCATGCGCTCCTCCCACAGCTCCACCGACGATATAGCCCAGCGCAGCTCCGACCGGAAGAGCTAAATAGAAGATTCCTAAAATGCGTCCACGCTTCGCTTCTGGAAACATGTCCGCAACAATAGTCGGCGCAATGATTCCAAAACTGGCCTCGCCGATGCCGACGATTGTGTGGCGAATCAACAGCGTGGTGTAGCTGTGGGTGACGGCCGTCATCAGAGTGGCGAGACTCCACAAAACGCCGCCTGCCACCACAATCCATTTGCGCGAAAAACGGTCCGCGAGGGGGCCTACTAGCGGCGCGGCCAGCACGTAACACCAGATAAATGCCGTGGTCACCAGCCCGATCTTTTCGCTGCTGACATGGAATTCATCCTGGATCTGGGTCTGCACGGCTGGCAGGATGTACCGGTCCATGTAGTTCAGCAAATTGAGCGCGGTCAGCAGAAACAGCGCAGTGCGCGGATAATATTTTCTAGTGTCCATGATGGTTGGGTGCTACTTGGCGCGCTTCCCCCGAGGACGTGGCCAACGCGCAATCACGCGGGTAGCAATCCCGCCGCGAGGCCGGAAATCGCCTTCTACCTCCGCCGACACCGGACGCGCATAGCGCACCACATCCTCCAGCACCTGGTTTACGATGTTCTCCTGAAAGATGCCGAGGTTGCGATAGGCGAGTAGGTATTCCTTAAGCGACTTCAGTTCTAAACAAAGCTTGTCGGGCACGTAGCGAATAACGAGAACGCCGAAATCTGGCAGCGCCGTTTTCGGACAGACGGAAGTAAACTCAGGTGCGTCGACTACAATTTCGTAACCTGGGAACTGGTTGGGCCAGGTTTCAATCTCGGGAAACTTGGCATCTAACCCGGCTTTAGCGTGATCGGCGGTGTAGCGAGGCGTCTTGGACATGGAATCGATATTCTATCGAGAAACCGCAGGGTAACGCCAAGGAGTCTCGCGGGAACCGTCGCAGCCAAAACCTGCATCTAAAGAAAACATGGCGTCGATTGCTTTGTTATGTTCGATTTAGCTGCAAAATGGTAATTTAGTGCCTGCAATCTTTAGGGAAAATTAAATTGAATAATGCGCAAACGAAAAAACCAACTAACGGCAGCCGCTGGCCACTTTTTGCCGTGCTGCTTCTGGTGCTCGCGCTGATCGGGATTTTCTCCTCGCGCACAGCAAAGATTTCCGTTCGGGTGGCAACCATCGAACGCGGCACGCTCCGCAGCCAGATTTCCACCAACGGCAAAGTGGAGCCCGTTAAGAATTTTGAAGCGCACGCTCTCACGGCTGCGACGGTTCGCCGCGTGTTCGTTCATGAAGGCCAGCACGTGAAAAAGGGTCAACTGTTAGTGGAGTTGGAAGACGCCGACGCCCGCACACAGGCGGCGCATGCGATGGCTCAACTGCGTTCTGCCGAAGCCGACGAAAATGCAGCGAAGACCGGTGGTACTCGGGAAGAAGTGCTCAACACCGAAGCGGAGTTGGCCAAAGCGCGTGCGGATCGTGATGTTGCGCAACGCAATTTGGAGTCCGTGAAGAGGCTGAACGAAAAAGGGGCGGCATCTTCCGGCGAGTTACGTGACGCGGAGGCTCAGCTGAATCGAGCGACTGCGCAAGTTGGCTTGCTCGAACAGAAACGCAAGTCTCGCTATTCGACAGCCGAGCTGGCAAAGGTTGATGCGCAAGCATCCGCGGCACGGGCTTCGTTAGCCGCGGCCCACAGTCTGCTGGCCAAATCGAACGTTCGCGCGCCACAGGCTGGGATCGTCTATTCTCTGCCGGTACGCGAAGGGACTTACGTGAACGCCGGTGATCTGCTTTTGGAAGAGGCTGACTTGTCCAAGGTGCTGGTCCGTGCATTTGTGGATGAACCCGATCTTGGGCGCCTGCACGAGGGCCAGAAGATTGAAGTCACCTGGGATGCCCTGCCGGGCAGGACGTGGCTAGGCACCGTCACAGGTGTTCCCGCATCGGTGAAGTTACATGGAAACCGCAACGTGGGTGAACTCGTCAGTGTGGCCGACAACGGCGACATGGCTCTGCTGCCGAACATCAACGTAGGGGTTTCGATTATTACCGCCGAACGTCACGATGTGCTCTCAGCCCCGCGCGAGGCTTTGCGTCAGGACATTGATGGCAAGCCGTACGTTTACGTAGTTGAAAATGAAACGCTGTTGCGCCGTAATGTAACGACTGGGGTTTCCACACTCACGCAAGTGGAGATTCAAGGTGTTCCAGAAAAGACTCCCGTCGCCCTGGCGTCGACGAATAACAAACCGCTAGTGGACCATGCAACAGTGAAGGTGGTGCAGTGATGAAACGCACGTGCTGGTTGCAGTTCTTTGCTGCGGCGACCCTGCTGTCGTTGGCAACCCTGGCGGTTGCCGAAAGTCCCGAGTCTCTGCTGGCGGAAGGCAAGGCCGACGCTGCTATCGCTGCCTTGACACAGCGCATCGCAGCTTCCCCGAACGACGCAGAAGCGCAGAATCTGCTTTGTCGGGCCTACTATTCGATTCAGGATTGGGACCGCTCCATCGCCGCTGGTGAAAAAGCTGCGCAGCTAGCGCCGGGTAAAAGTAATTACCATCTCTGGCTGGGCCGCGCTTACGGAGAGAAAGCGGACTCGTCCAGCTTTTTCACCGCGGCAGGGCTGGCCCGCAAAGTTCGCACTTCTTTTGAGCGAGCCGTCGAACTGGATGGCTCCAACGTTGCCGCTCGCAGCGATCTGGCGGAATTCTATTCGGAGGCACCCGGGATCGTTGGCGGGGGAGTTGATAAAGCGCACGCCCAAGCCGACGCCTTGATGAAGATTGCTCCGGCAAAAGCTCACTGGGTTCTCGGACGCCTGGCCGAAAAAAACAAAGACAACATAACGGCCGAGCGCGAATATCAAGCCGCTCTGGATGCCCGCCACGCCGATGCCGACGGCTGGCTCGACATGGTGATTTTTTACCGCAGAGCGGGGCGCATGAATGATCTGGACAACGCTATCAAAAAGCTGGGTGCGGCTCCTCTATCGAGTCCGGAGGTATTGATGGATGCGGCCGCGAATCTTCTCCGCGCCAATCACAGTCTGCCGCAAGCGACTGAACTGCTCAAGCGCTATCTCTCTGGAAAAACCGTGGAAGACGGGCCCGCATTCAAGGCTCATAGTCTGCTGGGCCAGGTCTATGAAAAGCAAGGGGACCAGAAAGCTGCAGCCGCTGAATTTCGCGCCGCACTCGCGCTAGCTTCCGGATTCAGGCCCGCTCGCGAAGGACTCAAGAGGACCGGTGGCTAGAACGACGCTTGCCCGGAAATTCGCAATCACAAGTCCCGGGGAAATTGCAGATTCCTCACGATGAAGCCGGTAGGAATAACAAACGGCATCGCATTCAGCCAGACACTCTCTACAACAAAGGTGCTTCCAGATGAGAGACCGTATCTCTTGCCAAATTAGATTCGTATCCAGAACAGCAATCGCGAATGTACTTCTTCTTGCCGCAAGCTTCCCCGCCAGCGCCGACACGCTTACCCTGCGCCATGCGGTTGAACTGGCATTGAGCCATGGAACCACTGCGGCGATTGCTTCCGCAGACGAGCGCAAGGCTGACGCCGCTTACCGCGAGGCTCGCAATAACTACATTCCGGTGTTTGTGCTGGGATCGGCCATCGGCAAGTCTTTCGGATTCCCTCTCAGCCTGGAGGGTTCAGCACCCTCGATCCTCAATCTCAATACGCAGTCCGCTTTGTTCAATCCTGCACTGCGGGAATTTGTGCGCGCCGCCAAAACGGAAGCGAACGCGACTGTGCTGGCCGGCAAAGACCGCCGCGCCCAGGTTATTCAGGAAACCGTCCTGCACTACCTCGAACTCGCACAATGGGAAAAACAGATCCAACAACTCGAAAAAGACTTGGTGGACTCGCAGAAATCCGAAACTGCCATCGGGGATCGCATCCATGAAGGCGTAGACAGCGAAATCGAGCGCAACAAAGCCAAGCTGGTGACGGCGCGGATTCGCCTGCGTCTGGCGGAAGCGCAAGGATCTTCGGATGTGCTGCGACTCAAGCTGTCTCAACTCACCGGGGTTCCCGCTCAGTCGATGGAGACAGCGGCGGATTCGATTCCAGCCCTGCCGGCAAGCTCCCACGCAGCCGATATCTCCGCCCAGATCGCTGACAGCAATCCCGCCGTCAGCAGCGCGCAGGAGCACGCGCGTGCGCAGTATCTCCGCGCCAAGGCCGAGCACCGGGCCCTCTGGCCATCGGTCGACTTTGCGGGACAGTATTCCCGGCTCGCAAAATTCAATAACTACGACGAGTTCTTTAAGAGATTTGAGCCGAACAATGGCAGCGTTGGCGCAGTCATGCGTTTCCCTTTCCTAAACTTCTCGCAGCGCGCGCGTGCGGAAGGAGCCGACGCCGATGCATTGAAGGCAAAGAAAGAAGCTGAGGCAGCGAAGGATCAAGTTTCCGCAGAAGCCCTGCAGCTGCAACGAACCGAACAGCAGCTTTCCGCCGCACGCGATGTCTCCGAACTCGAATACCAGATTGCACAAGCCTCCTTGGAAGCAGTTCAGATTCGCACCGATTCCGGCACCGCCACCTTCCACGAACTGGAAGACGCCCGCACGCAGGCTCGCGAACGTCACAATCTTTTACTGGATGCGGAGATGCAGCTTGAACGCGTCCGCATCGGCCTGCTCCGCTCCACCGGCGGCTTGGAGGCCTGGGTTCTGGGGTCCAAATAGAGGATCCATCCAAGCCCAAATCTGCTCGCTTAGTGCATCAAACAGGGGGTTGGGCGGAAATGGGTAGCTTCCCAGCCTGTTGGCGAATAGAGTACGAAGATGGCGTAAAGTGTACTCTCGGGATACTAGTGTGTCCTAAAGCTCTGCGCTGCAATGGTAAAATAGAGAATCACTCCTATGCCTCTGAAAACATTACTACTGAATCCGCCTTCGTTTGAGAATTTCGACGGTGGCGCAGGTTCGCGCTGGCCCGCCACGCGCGAGATTGAGTCCTTCTGGTATCCCGTATGGCTGGCTTACCCGGCTGGCGCGTTGGAGGGCTCGCGGCTGCTCGATGCGCCGTCCCACCACGTCTCCGCGGAAGAGACCATCAACATTGCCAAAGGCTATGAATTTCTTGTGCTGTTCACCAGCACGCCGGGCTACCCGGGAGACATTCTCCTTGCAGCAGCCATCAAGCAGGCAAACCCGACCATCAAGATTGCGTTCGTGGGCCCGCACGTCAGCGTGTTGCCCGAGCGCACCCTGCGCGAATGCTCCTCGATTGATTTCGTGTGCCGTAAGGAATTCGACACTGCCGTTGTCGAATATGCCAACGGAAAACCGCTAGCCGATATTCTCGGCGTCTCTTATTTGAAAGACGACGTGGCCGTGCACAATCCGGACTGCCCGCAAATCGAAAACTTGGACGCCCTGCCCCATGTCACCGACGTCTATAAACGCGATCTGGACGTGACGAATTACAACGTTCCATTTTTACTGCATCCTTACGTCGCGCTGTACAGTACCCGCGGATGCCCGGCGCAGTGCACCTTCTGCCTGTGGCCCCAGACCCTGATGGGACACGCTTGGCGTAAACGCTCCACCGACGACGTGGCAGCGGAAATGGCGAAGGCCAAAGCTTACTGGCCCGAAGTCAAAGAGTTTTTCTTCGACGACGATACCTTCAACATTCAGAAGGCCCGCACGGTCGAACTTTGCGCCAAGTTGAAGCCATTAGGACTGACTTGGTCCTGCACCTCGCGCGTCACCACCGATTTTGAAACCCTAAAAGCCATGCGTGAAGCGGGTTGCCGATTGTTGATCGTGGGCTTCGAATCCGGCGATCCGCAGATTCTCAAGAACATCAAGAAGGGCGCCACGGTCGAACGCGCCAAGCAGTTCACCAAGGATTGTCACAAGCTGGGCCTCACGATTCACGGCGACTTCATTCTTGGCCTCCCTGGCGAAACCCACGAGACCATTCGTCGCACGATCAATTTTGCGAAGGAACTCGACGTGGAGACCATTCAGGTTTCTGTCGCGCACGCTTACCCGGGCACCGAGCTCTACGATTTCGCCATCAAGAACGGCTTCATGGTTGGCGACCATAAGATGGTCGACGAAGGCGGCCACCAGATGGCGCAGATCCAGTATCCCGGCTTGCCAGCCGACGACTTGATGGAAGCCGTCCACCACTTCTACGACGAGTACTACTTCCGTCCCAAGGCTGCGTTCCGAATTCTATACAAAGCCGCGTGGCACCACGAGGACCGCAAGCGCCTTTACAAAGAAGCGAAGAGTTTCCTTAAGCTTCGGTCCCAGCGCAACAAGTGGGTTCGCGACAAGCGCTCCGCCGCCGCTGCTGTGCCTCCCGTCGAAGTCGTGAACGCCTAGTCCGCAGACCGGAAACCAGGAACCGCCCTTGACGCTGCGCAAGTATTTCGTGCTGTTGGGAGTCGCAGTATTCGGCGCCATCGGCGATTCCCTTCTGTCTCGTGGCATGAAGATTTTCGGAGAGGTCTCTCCGCAGCACATCACGCACATTCTTGCTGCCGTCTTGAATCCCTGGGTTTTCCTGGGGATATTTTTTTTGTTGGCATTCATGGCGTCGTACCTGACGGCTTTATCTTGGGCCGACCTTACGTACGTTCTTCCCGCAACGGCCTTCGGCTACGTTTTCATTGTTCTCATCGCCAGATTTCTTCTCCACGAACAAGTCAGCCCGATGCGATGGCTCGGAGTCTTTCTAATTTCCGCCGGCGTTGCATTTGCCGCGACCGGCCCCGAATCCAGTCATACTCCGAAAACAATCCATGACGCCCTCCCCGCACGGACGGAGCCATGAAGGATTTCTACACCTGGCTTGGAATCGCGCTCATCGTCGTGACTTCCACCGCAGGCGACTGTTTACTAGCGCTCGCCATGAAGCAAGTCGGCGATGTGGACGATCTTCGCAAAACACGAGGCTTCCTCTTCGTCGCACTCCGTGTTCTACGCAATCCAACCTTTGTCTTCGGCATTGCGTCCATGACCATGGCCTTCTTCAGCCTACTGTTCGCCTTGTCGTGGGGAGATGTAAGCCTCGTTGGCCCCGCATCGGCATCCTTAACTTTCGTGGCCAACGCGATGGCCGCCAAGCTTTTTCTCAATGAGCACGTCGGAAGAAGACGTTGGGCCGCAGCCGTCTGCGTAGCGGGCGGAGTCTTTCTGCTGGCTGGCTAGGGACATCTCGTGTAGGGCGAGCATTCCTGCTCGCCACCCCACCAGAGGCGGTTGACGGGACAATGAATTCAGAGGACTATTGGCCTAGGGACCAGTTTAGGAGAGGCACACGTGAAATATCGAATTGCCATGTGGGCCACGGCGGGCTTTATGATTGCAGTCTGGTGGGCGATTGTGGCCATCATTGTGGACCCAACTGTTATCACGTCAAATCCGGTCGCTTGGACTCTCGCCCGCTTAACGTGTCCGCTGATGCTTGCGGGTTCCTATTTTCATTTCGGCGTTCGCTTGTCTTGGGTTCTGCTATCGAACGCGGCTGTGTACGGGTTGGCTGGCTTGACCGTAGAAACGCTGCGGCGACAACTGAATCCGGCAAGATAGTTTCATACCGAGTAAATGTTCGCTTCACCCGAACAGCCGCATGAGTCCCGCACAAGGAAGATCGGCGCATAAGAATTTCTTCCGCCGCAATTGAATCGCGAGCCCTACCGCTTCCGCGGCGAGATACCCGCTGCGCACCGCACCTTCCATTGTTGCGGGCCAACCGGTCGCGGTCCAATCCCCAGCTAAAAACACGCGTGGTGAAGCCGTTGCCTGTTTCGGGCGATACTGATCCACTCCGGGCGACGGCGAAAACGTAGCGTGGATTTCCTTGATCACCGTCGACTTCAGCAGTTTCGCCTCGCGCGCTTGTGGGAAGAATTCTCGTAGCTCACGCACGGCGAGATCGACAATGTCGTTCTTGGAAGTATTCACCAGCGACTTCGCGGCGCTGACCACCAGCTCTACGTAACTCCCTCCGCTGGATTCCGCTCCTCCGCGAACTGCGGACTGGATACGCGATTTATGGAACATCCATTGAATCGTCCGATCCAGTAACACGGCATGATCTAGATCCGAGATCTCGCGATCGAACCAAAGATGAATCCCGGCGATGGGGGAAGTCTCGAAGCGCTCGGTCATCGCACTCCAGTCTTCAGTACCGAGTCCTTGTGGCATCAGCTTCGCGGTGACGTCGAAAGATGCAGCGAGGATTACGGCGTCGCTGGTGAATTCTCCTTGCGAGGTTCGAAGCCGCACCCCCTCAGGGGCTAAAGCCCAAATCCTATTATCGACTGACGGCACGGCTAAAGCCGTGCCCTTCCCGAGTGCGTTTGTAGGATTTGTTCCGCTTAAATCTCCGTTTGTTCCAGTAAAGGCTGCACCAGTTGAATCCTCCTCGAGGGCGATGCTTTCCACGGCAGCTCGCACGAAGACTTCCCCGCCCCGGGCTCGAATGTAGTCCGCCCCAGCAGCGTAAAGGTCGCTCAAAGGAATCGCTGGAATTCCCATACGCCCCGCTTCGGAAGACTTCATGAACGACTCGCGAATCACCTGACCTGCGTAAAAGACTGAAACGCGGTCGAGATCTTCGTTGAGTGCGCTAATTAGAATTGGCTTCCAAAAACGTTCCAGCGCCCCCGGCGTCGGATGAAAGCGCTGCAGCCATTCCAAAAACGTCTGACCGTTATCCGCCGGAACGCCCGTCAATAAAGCCGCCAGCGTGCGAGCAATACTGAACTTGTCGCCTAGACCAAGACACGCTGCACCAAGAAATGAAGGGCCCGTGTGCAGAGGCGCGGGCAGGAACGACGGATGAATCCGCGAAGACCTTCCACCGGGCTCCAGAAAAACCAATTCGCTATACCAGCGAATCTTGTCCTCCACCCCGGTACGCCGATAAAGGTCGATCAAATTCGTGCAACACCCGAGCAGAACGTGCTGACAGTTATCAACAACTTCCCCAGTACCCGGATGCTGATACGAGGACGCTCTGCCGCCCAGGTAAGGACGCTTTTCGTAAATCGAAACGCGACACCCTGCATCTGCCAGCGCGCAACCCGCCGCGAGGCCAGCCAATCCACCGCCTACTATGGCTACATGCGGGGATTTTGTCGCGTCAGATTCTGCTTCGGGAGAAACCATCAGGTGAGCCGGCGCAGACAGCCTTTGCTCAAGATAACCAGCTTTTCGAAGGTGGTGAGGCGAACTTTGTCGGAGAACACATCGTAGTTGCCACGCGCAATCTTCTCCAGCAAACTGCGGTAGACAGTGACTAATGTCCACAGCGCAGGCTGGCTGTCTTCATCGACGAGAGGAAGCAAATCTTCCGCCGCGCAGTAAAACTTACGGGCGCGTTCAGCTTCCATTTCCAGCAAAGGACGAAACCGCGCTAGGCCAGCTTCGGTCTTAAAATCCCCAGTACGGAAATCAATGGGCAGCAAATTAAACTTGGCGAGATCTTCCCCAGGCAGGTAAACCCGGCCCATGGCAGCATCTTCTTTCACGTCGCGGATGATGTTTGTTAACTGGAACGCAATCCCGACGCGCTCGGCTAGCGCCTCAGCCCGAGGATCGCGATACCCGAAAATCCGAATGCACACCAGTCCGACGACCGACGCCACGCGATAGCAGTAAAGATAAAGATCGTCGAATTTCCGATAGTGAATATTGATAGCTTCCGGATTGAAGCTCGGAGTCTTCCCCGTTTCCATCTGCTCCTGCAAGTCCATCTCGGTGCCAAAAGCCAGATGATCAAGCAGCTCGACGGGAATGTTATAACGGCGTTGCGTATCGGCCAGAGCCAGAAGAACAGGTTCGTCGGTACCAACTCCCGCAGCCGCTCGATGAAAGCTCTCTACCCAGGACGCCAGCTTCACACGGCGTTCCATTAAAGGCAGCCCAGGGTCATCCGTGATATCGTCGCACCGCCGCATGAAGGCATAAACTGCGGAAATCGCTTCCCGCTTCGGCTTCGGCAGTACGAGAAAACCGTAATAGAAATTTTTAGCATTCGTGCGAGCGATTCCCTTGCAGACTGAATAGGCGACCGCCAACTGCGACTTCGTCGGCGAGAATAGGGGAGCTTGCTGCACGGCGCTGCTCATATTAGCCTGCTCCATGCCGCTCGAGCAACGAGTTTCAACTTTCGACTCTTCGAAAGTGCCGGGCGACTACGAAGCACGTCGAAGCCCTGCTTTTCGATGGCATTCAGAATTTCCAGCCCGCCCCGGCTGAATAAATCCAGATCACGAGACAGACTTCGATCCACCTGATCAACTAGCGGCAGCCCCTGCTGAAACCACTCCCGCGCCCGCGCAACTTCAAATTGCATCAGCTGGCCAAATTCCGGTGTGAATTGCGACTCCGAAATCCCACGCTCATCCACTCCAAACCGCCGCAAATCTTCCAGCGGCAGATACACACGCCCGCGCAAATAGTCGCTCGCAACATCTTGCCAAAAATTCGCCAACTGCAATGCCGTACACGTGAAATCCGAAAGCCGCTGCCGCTCCGCATCTCGATAGCCGCAAAGATACAGCACCAGATGCCCAACCGGATTCGCCGAATAACGACAGTAACCGAGCAAATCCTGAAACGTCTCGTAACGCGCTACAGTCTGATCCTGCCGAAACGCTCGCAGCAAATCCGAAAACTCATGCTTCGGAATATCAAATTCGCGCACCGTCTCCGCCAGCGCTACAAACACAGGATGCCGCGCCCCACCCTCGTAGCAGTGATCCAGCTCCGTCTCCCACTCGTCAAACAGCGCAAGAGAGGCTTCCGGATCACCGGCCTCATCCCCTAAATCATCCGAAATGCGGCAGTAAGCGTAAACGTTGAAAAAGTGCTGTCGTAGATGTTTCGGCAGAAACATCGTTGCCACAGAAAAATTTTCGTAATGAGATCGCGCCAGCTTACGACAAAATTCCTGCGCTTCCTCCAGCGTGGGACGCTGTTCCGGAAACGCGTAGTTCGCGGGAAGCACGCTCCAGCCGCGTTGCGCAGCGCCCGAAACCATGCCCAACTCCAAAGAATCAACGGTCTCGGCTTGGGTGGATGCTATAGGCATGGGAAGAATTATCGTTTCGCGCCAAAATTCCAAACCTAGCTGCCAGGAATAATCGCCGTTTTGATGTCGCCATTCCGATGCAGCATCTGGTGGCGCAAAACTTCATTCAGCCTCGAAAGTGGCTCCTCGCCGGTAATGTACTCCGTCGGACGCACCTTCCGCGCAGCAATCAGCGCAAAAGCCAGCCGCACAGAGTCCGGCGTATGGTGGAACGACGCCTTCAGTGTAATCTCCGAATAGTGCAGCAGATTCGTATCGATATCGACTTTCGTCCCCGCCGCACAGCCACCGAAAAAGTTCACCGTGCCGCCCTTGCGGACCATATCCACAGCCCACTGCCACGCCTCGGGACGTCCCACAGCTTCAATCACCACATCGGCTCCACGCCGCCCCCGACTCAACAATCGCACGGCTTCCACCGGGCTCGGAACTTTTCCTAGTTGCACCACGTCATCGGCGCCCATCTGCTGCGCCCCAGAAACCTGCGCATCGCGCTTCACCACGGAAATAACATTGCAGCCCATCGCCTTCGCCACTTGGATAAACATCAATCCAATCGGCCCAGCTCCCAGCACCGCAACAGAATCTCCCGCTTCAACGCCAGTCTCCTGCAACCCGCGTAGCACGCAAGCCAGCGGCTCCGTCATCGCCGCTTCCTGCAAACTCACATCGGCTGGAATCTCCAGCATGTTCTTTTCAACAATGCGCCTCGGCACGCGAATGTATTCCGCATATGCCCCATTGTTAAAGAGCAGGTCTTGGCACAAATTTTCCTGATGTTTCGAGCAGTAGAAGCAAGCTCCACAAGGCGCGGAATTCAGAGCAACCACTCGCATCCCCGGCTTGAAGCCCCTTACCCCAGATCCAACTTTTTCAATCACTCCCGCCAGTTCATGCCCAAACAGCGCCGGAGGCGCAATCATCCGCGCATGATACCCGCGGCGATAGACCTTCAAATCCGTACCACAGGTCAGCGCCACCTGAACTTTGATCAGGACTTCGCCCTCCGCCAAATCCGGCACGGGGACGCGCTCAATCTTCACATCCTCCTTGCCATGGAGGACGGCCGCCGTCATCGTCTTACTTGCACTCAACATCGTTCCCAACACGATCCTTCCCAACTTACGCCGTTCCTAGTCTATCCCCGGCTGAATCACAATCTTCATCGAATCCGGCTGCGGATGCGCCGCAAACTCCAAAGCTTCCACACTCTTCGACAGCGGAAATCGGTGCGTCACCAACCGCTCCAAATTCATCGGGCTGCCTTTTGAAGCCTTGCCAAACACAAACTTCAACGACTCATCTTGCACATCCACCGACGCGCTATACGATCCCAGCAACGTCTTCTCATCTACACAAACCGCCGCCGGATCAATCGTAGCTTCCCCGGGCACCGTCTGCGCAAACAGCAATACCCGTCCACCAGGCCTCGCCGCATCCATCGCGGTCCGAATCAGCCCATTCCCGCCCACCGCCAGAATCACGGCATCCGCCCCGCGCCCATCCGTCATCTGGCGCATATGGCGGACCACATCCACGGCGGAGGCGTCTAGCCCCCCGGTCAATCCGTACCCTGCTGCTATTGTATGCCTCTGAGGATAAAGGTCGGAAGTTACTACCGTTGCCCCTGCCCCCTTGGCCAAAACGCCCAAAATAATGCCAATTGGACCCTGTCCCATCACCAACACGGTTTCCCCAGGCTGCAGCCGGAGAGTCGCTACTCCTTTGATGCACGTATTCACCGGTTCGACGAAACAAGCTTGCTCAAAAGAAATACCATCCGGAATCTTCGCCACACCTCGCCGAACGATCCAATCCATCACGCGAACGTATTCCGCAAAACCGCCGCCGCTAGCCTCGAACCCAGCCGTACAGCCGACTTTCTTATAGACCTCGCACTGCGCGAACGTCTTGTGCTGGCAGTAGTAACACTCGCCGCATGGAATATGATGCATGGCGATGACACGGTCGCCAGTCTGAAATTGCGTCACTCCTTCGCCCACGACCGCCACGGTTCCTGAAGTCTCATGCCCAAAAACACGCGGCGCAGAGTGCGACCCTGTATGAATCTTCTTCAGATCGGTACCGCAAATTCCGCAAGTGTGCACGCGTACAAGCACTTCACCCGGGCCGATCATGGGGACGGGAATGGTCTCCAGACGAACATCATTCACGCCGCGATAAACCGCCGCCCGCATGGTCGCCGGAATCACAAGGGACTTTCCACTCGCTGTAGCCTGTTCCAAAACCGTCATAAACCCTTAGTCTTACCAACAACAGCCTTGTCGCCAACAGTCTTGCCCAAACAGTCTTGGCCCAACCTACTAAATAAAAGTTTGTCATTCCGAAGGGCTTCAGCCCTGAGGAATCTGCTTTCCTATTGAGCAACCGGTACAGTCGGCACGCCAGTTGAAGCTTTGCTAGAAAACTCCTCCACCCGAACCCTCAACTCGCCCGCCAGATTCTCCGCCGCCAAAGAACTATTCCGCGCAGTCCGCGCCACGCGTCCCCAAATCCAGGGCCGCAGTGCAATCCCCGCCAGGAACCTTCCTTCATGAAACTGACCCGCTGAATCCACACTGCCTTCCACTACAGGTATCTCAAAATCCAACTCGTCCGAAATCACCTTCACCGCAGCGAACCGCATCCCGCAAGCCTGCGCACTCTTCGCCACACCCGCCGCTTCCATATCCACCGCGACAGCCTGGTATTTCTCAGCCAGCACCCGCTTCTGCCCGGGATTCGCAATCGCAGCAGCACTCACCAGCGTACCCACACCCGTGCCCGTCACAGTACTGCTACCATCTCCGGAATCAGTCACCTTCGCGGGAACAACGACATCCCCCGTGTGCAAATCCGAAGTCAAAGCTCCAGCAAACCCAACCGAAATCACAACCTCCGGCGTATACAAAGCAAACACCGCCTGACAAGCCCTACGCGCCGCCACCGCCCCAATCCCGCCACAAACGGCGACGACTTCCGCGTCTTCAAAGAACTTAAACTCGCGCCCTTCATAAGAACGCCGCACAACAACCCAACTCGCAACCAGAGGCCGGATCTCGCGTTCCATCGCCGCAACAATCGCGGTTTTACTCTTCGGCATAAGCTCTGCTGACGGCAACCATCACTTTAAGACCTGTCATTCCTCAGGGCTTCAGCCCTGAGGAATCTGCTGTTAGATTGCAGCATACCCATTCGCCTGAAACCACTGCACCGCCCGCTCCAGCGCATCCTTCACCGGAACAATCTTCCACCCCAGCTCCCGCTCCGCCTTCGCCGACGACACCCACATCTTCTTCTTACCCATTCGCACCGCATCAATCGTGGCCCGCGGCTCTCGACCCAGCAGCCGACCCGTCACCAACTCATCCACAACACCAGTCGCAAATGCAAAAAAATACGGCAACCGAATCGTCGGAGACGGCAGCCCCGTCAAAGCTCCAATCTCATCAAGTATCTGTTTCAAACTAAGATTCTCGCCACCCAAAACATACCGCTCGCCGCTGCGGCCTTTTTCGAAAGCCAGAACATGCCCCCGCGCGCATTCCGTCGCATCCACCAAATTCAGCCCCGTATCCACATAGGCCGGAAATTTCTTTTTCAGAAAATCCACAATAATCCGGCCGGACGGTGTTGGCTTAATATCCCGTTCACCCACCGGTGTAGTTGGATTTACGACCACAACATCCTGACCATCCCGCGCCGCTTCAAATGCCACCTGCTCCGACAAGAACTTCGACCGCTTATAGTGCCCAATCATGCTCTCCAGCGACACCGGCGTATTCTCATCAACTATATCGCCATCCGATGTAAATCCCATCGTGGCAACACTTGACGTATGCACTACTCGCCGAATGCCTTGCTCATGGGCGATCCGCAATAACGACCGAGTACCTTCCACGTTGGCCCGATACATGCGATCCGGATCAGGAATCCACAACCGATAATCCGCCGCGACATGAAACAGCGCCTCGCATCCAGCCAGCGCCTTCTTGTACGACTCCGGCTGCAACAGGTCGCCGGTAACGCGCTCTCCAGCAACACCTTCTAAATTCCGAAGGTCGCTGCTAGCCCGCACCAGCAACCGCAAATCGGCTCCCTGCGACGCCAGCACTCGCGCCACGTGACTGCCCAAGAACCCGGTCGCGCCTGTGACAAAAACCTTCAATTGCGCGCCACACGTCTGCGTTTGGAAAGAAAGTTCCGAGCCCCGAATTCCTCCGTGATCTCTGTGCTCTCTGGGGTTAAAAGGTTTTCGCAGTTAAGCATGTCCCTTAAAGTTCCCCGTTCGCGCCTGTTCCGCCGACATCGCCTTTTCGTAGGTCGTCAACGCCAGCAACGGAAAATACTCGCGATACATGTGGTACTTCAGATAAAACACGCGCGGGAAACCTGTGCCTGTAAACTCAGCCTCATCCCACGAACCATCCGTTCTCTGTGTGCGCAGCAGGTACGCCACGCCGCGCGCCACGGAATCACTGCGCGTATCTCCAACTGCTAACAACCCCAGCACAGCCCAAGCCGTCTGCGAAGGCGTACTCGGGCCAATTCCCTTCGTCGTTGGATCGTCGTACGATCCGCAAGTCTCTCCCCAGCCGCCGTCGGGATTTTGCATCATGCGCAACCACTCCGCACCCGACTGCATGGACGGCTCATTGTGCTCTACGCCCATCGCTTCCATGCCACGCAAGACAAGCATCGTCCCATAGATATAGTTCACGCCCCAACGCCCAAACCAAGACCCGTCGGACTCCTGCTCCTTACGTAGGAACTGCAACCCTCGCTTCACCGCCGGATGGCTCTTGTCGTAGCCAAATGCCGCTAGCATCTCCAGAATGCGTCCCGTGATGTCCACCGTCGCCGGATCCAGCATGGCGTTATGATCCGCGAACGGGACGTACTGGAACACCATCCGATCATTGTCCTTATCGAACGACGCCCAGCCGCCATTCCGGCATTGCATGGTAAGAATCCAATCGATCGCGCGTTGCACGGACTCGCGTTGGTAGCGCCCATTAGGATGCTCCACCCGACTGAGCCCAAGGCAAACCATTGCAGAATCATCGACATCAGGGTAAAACTCATTGTTGAACTCGAAGTACCATCCACCCGGCTGCCCCTTCGGATTCTTGACCTTCCAGTCACCTTCGTGGCGAACTTGCTTCTGCAGCAGCCAGTCCGCACACTTAATCATGCGAGGATCGTTGTTCGGCACGCCGCTCTCGCCTAACGCAAACAAAGCATAGGCCGTATCCCACACCGGAGAGATTGCCGGCTGCATCCGAAACGTGTCACCTTCCTCAATCCCCAGCTTCTCAAATTCATCCATCGCGCGAATCATCTGCGGATCATCCAGCGAATACCCCAGACAGCGCATGGCAATAATCGAGTTCATGATCGCGGGAAAAATCGCGCCCAACCCATCACTCATTTCAAAGCGCTCCAGCATCCACTTCTCTGCCTTGCGCAGCGCCATCGACCGCAACGGACGCACGTGCACACGCTCAAATGCATGCGTGAGACGATCAAAGACCAAAAAGAAGTTGCGCCAGGAAATCAGCTTCTTGGCCCAATTCAGCCGCATGCGGGACTTGTCACGACCCCCAACAAAAAGCTCCTGCACGCCCATTTCTTCGGGAATCTTTTTGAAGGGCTTCTTGGCGTAGCAAATCGATAGCGGCACCAGGATGGCGCGCGACCAAGACGAAATTTCGTAAATATTGAACCAGAACCAGTTGGGAAACAGCACGATTTCCGGTGGCACCGCTGGCCCACCGTCGTAGTCGTACTGGCCAAAGAAGCAGAGATAAATCTTGGTGAAAGTATTAACTTCGGTGACGCCGCCCAGCTCAAGAATCTTCTTGCGCGCCTTCGCCAAGGCAGGGTGATCGGCGGTATATCCAGCCAGCTTCAAGCCAAAATACGTCTTCACCGACGCGCTGATATTCGACGGTCCGCCGCGATAAATCGGCCAGCCGCCGTCTTCATTCTGCAATTTCAGTATCCAGTTGGCAGCTTTTTGGAAGCGCTCCTGGTGGCCCGTGCCGAGCAAAACATGCAGGAGGATGTAGTCGGCTTCGAGCGTGCTGTCGGCTTCGAGTTCGCCACACCAGTAGCCATCTTCATGTTGCTGAGAGAAAAGCCACTTCTGCGACGCTGCCGCTGCCTTTTCTACTCGAGCGCTGAGATCGTCAATCTTTCCAAATCTTAACTGCGGAGCCGAACTGCTCAACGAGGGGGATATTTCCATGTCTGCAATCACTCCAAGCTTCGACGAATCTATTTATGGAGCTACGGGCGCCTGACCCGTACGAGCACATAGCTAAAATCCAACGCCACTGGCGAGTACGCCAACTCTACGTATGTAGAATTAGCCTTGCGCTGGCATCGCGGGCGCACTCGCAATCGCCTCTACAATCTCCGGAGGCAGCCCGAAACGTACATTCTCCGGCATCACTTCCAACTCTTCCACGTTGCCAAAGCCCTTTTCTGTCAGGTACTTAACCACTTCCTCCACCAGACACTCCGGTGCGGAGGCTCCGGCGGTTAGAGCAATGCGCTTCACGCCTTCCAGCCATTCCGGACGGATATCTTTATAGCTATCAATCAGATGCGAGGCCGTCCCCCAATTGCGTGACACCTCGACCAAGCGGTTCGAGTTTGAGCTGTTATCCGATCCAACAACCAGAACCAGATCCGCCTCCGCCGCTACCTGCTTCACCGCAACTTGCCTGTTTTCAGTGGCATAGCAGATGTCTTGTGCGTGCGGCCCCTTAATGTTTGGAAACTTCACTTTCAGCGCTTCAATGATGCCCTTGGTTTCGTCCAAGCTCAGAGTCGTCTGCGTCAGGTAAGCGACGCGGTTGGGGTCTGGGACGCTCAGGAATGGCACTTCCTCAGGCGTACCGACAACCTGGGTGACGTCAGGCGCCTCGCCCAGCGTACCGACAACCTCGTCGTGGTCGCGGTGACCGATGAGGATCAACGAGTAGCCTTCCTTGGCGAACTTGACGGCTTCGACGTGAACCTTGGTGACGAGGGGACAGGTCGCATCAATTACGCGCAGCTCGCGCAGCTTGCTGTCTTGACGAACCTCTGGGGAAACGCCGTGGGCGCTGTAGATTACGCGCTCGCCCGCGGGCACTTCTTCCACGCTATCGACGAAAATCGCGCCTTTTTGCTGCAACTCCTCGACAACAAAGCGGTTGTGGACGATTTCCTTGCGCACGTAGATCGGCGGCCCAAACTTCTCCAGCGCGATGCGCACGATGTCAATGGCGCGCACAACCCCGGCGCAGAACCCACGGGGCTTCAGGAGGAGCAAGGTCTTTTGGTCTGTTTGGTTTACGCTCGACGAGGACGTTGCGCCGGTCGATTTCAGATCGATCATTCTGTTATCCGTCAGTAGGGTCAAAGGTTTCGCCTTTTTCTTCTGGAGTCTGAACCTGACTTTTGCAGGAATTCCGCTCCTATAAGCCTACCGAAGCCGACTCGCCCAGTCAATGTAAACCACGGAAACGCAGTGGCTTAGCAGTAACTAGCGCATTTTCAACAGCTAGCGGCGAGACGGTATTCAGGCACTTTCCTGAATCATCTGCTCGGCGTTGCGGATAGAGGCTTCGGTCAGCTTGGCTCCGCTCAGCATCCGGGCGACTTCTTCGGTGCGTTCTTTGTTTTCGATGCGACGGACGGAGGTCTTGGTGCGGCCTTGGGCGGACTTTTTCTCGATGAGGTAATGGTGATCGGCGAAGGCGGCGATCTGCGGCAGGTGGGTGACGCAAAGGACCTGGGAGGACTTGGCTAAGGCTTTGAGCTTTTTGCCCACGGCGTCGGCGGCGCGACCGCCGATGCCGGTATCGATTTCGTCGAAGACGAGGGTGCGTTGGCCGCCTGATTTCCTGTGCCCGTGATTCGCAGTAGCGGTTTCGATGGCGGACTTCAGCGCCAGCATCACGCGGGAGAGTTCTCCGCCAGATGCCGACTGTTCCATGGGTCGCATCGGCTCGCCGGGGTTGGCTGAAATCAAGTAACCGACTTCGTCAATGCCTTTGGTTGACCACGCCTTTTCTTCGTCCGAGCTTTGGACTTCGACGTGGAAGGTTGCTTTCATCGCAAGTTCGTTGATGGCGGTTTCGACTAACTTCTCGAGTTTCTTGGCGGCGTCTTTGCGCGTCTTGCTTAACGCACGGGCAGCCTGCAGATACGATTGCGCGGTCGCCGATTGCTTCTGACGAAGATCGCGCAGGACTTCGTCCTTGTTTTCCATCTCCGAGATCTTGCGGCTGACTTCCGCGCCGAAAGCGATGACATCATCCAAGGGAGAGCCGGATGAAAATCCCGGAGACGCAGCGTATTTGCGTTTGAGGCGGTCCAGCGCCGCGAGACGATCTTCGACTTCGGCGAGGCGCTCGGGAGAGGCTTGAATTCCTCCGGTGTAGTCGCGCAGAGAAGTGCCGACGTCTTCAATGCTGATGCGCGCGGAATCGAGCGCCGCCAAGGCTTCCTGAAACTTCGGCGCATAACGGGCAAGTTCTTCCACGTGCTTGGAGGCCGCACGAAGCGTGGAGGAAGTTGAGGCGGTGCCTTCATACAGAAGATCGAAGGCGTTCATGCCCGCGTTGTAGATTTTTTCCGAATTCGCGAGGACTCGCTTCTCCGCTTCGAGGCGTTCGTCTTCGCCGGCGAGCGGTCGTGCCTCGTCGATTTCGCGTTTCTGAAAGCTCCAAAGATCGAGTAAGCGCAAGCGGTCTTGCTCGTCTCGTTCCAGGTCTGCAATGCGGTCCACAATGGATTTCCAGGCGGCGTAGGCTTGGGCGACGGCTTCGGTTTTACTAGCCGCGAAAGTGTCCAGCAGTTGCAGGCGTGTGCTGGCGTCAAACGAAAGAAGCGTTTCGTTCTGGGCGTGGATCGTCGCCAGATACGGGGCTAGTCGCTTGAGGACGGCAACGGTCGCTGGCTGATTGTTGACGAAGATGCGTCCCTTGCCTCCGGTGGCGACTTCGCGGCGCAGGATGAGCGATTCGTCTGCGCTGGTCCCGTCATGGTCGAGACCGTTTTCAGAAAGCACTTGGCCAATTTTCTTGGCTGCGGCAGCTTCGGGCTCCCAAACAGCGCTAACCACGGCCTTTTCAGCGCCTGAACGAATGATGTCGGAAGATGCGCGCTCGCCGAGGAGAAGAGCCAGCGCGTCGATGAGGATCGACTTCCCCGCTCCGGTTTCTCCGGTGAGCAGGTTGAGGCCGGGAGAAAACTCCACCGCCACGTTGTCGATGACCGCGTAATTTTCGAGGCGCAGTTCGAGGAGCATGGGTTACCTGAAAAGAGGGTATCTGGCCGAAGGATACCATGCTGCCCCGCTCGACGGAGCAAGCTCCGTCGCCACACGAACTACCGACATCAAACTGAACACCCCTGTCACAGTGTGGCGAATCTCAGACCCTCCGGATAACTTCAGCTACTCCATCTTCAGACTTTGCTATCAAATTCCCGTCGTAGAAATTGAAGCTCCGGACGACATGATCTTCTTCGTAGAGGGAAAAAGCGACGCAAGTTCCCCCGAAGTCGATTTCAAAGCCAATCACGTCGAGAATCCAAATTTCGTCAACACCCGCGAGATCAGGAAATGATGCCCGCCGATTTTCGATCTCTCTCAGAATATCTTCCGGATCCAGAGGCATGTGCTGCCGCTCAAGCAGAAGGAGATGCTTGTCAGCCGCCGTGCTTACCAGCTTCGGTAGTTTGTCTTTCAGGGCTTTCTCGATCACTTCGCCAAGGCTGTCGCTAATCTGTTGCCTCCGAACCTGCACGCTCCCGAGCTCGACGAGCGGACCGCCTTGCAACGGCACAATCTTAAGGTTCAGCGTGATTTCGTACTGAGGCTTACCGGAAATTTCTTTGATAGAGCAAGGCTGTTCCGAAATTCCGTCGGGAAGAATTCGCCGATTGATTTTGATCCAGTCGTGAACTGATTTGACGATTGCGTCGCGTGACTCTTTCGGCTGCTTCTGCAGTACACCTGCAGGGACATTCACCCGAATACTGCGTCCGGGGACTAACAAAGAATCGTCCTTCTCAATTTCCAAAAACCACTTTTTGAAGGAGTCGAAGTCCTCTATCTCGCCTACGAACGGCTCAATGATCGTGTGCTCAATAGCAAGCGTCTTTTGATCAGAGCTTCTGGTCGCGATTTGGTCAACCGCCTTGTTTTTCCGATCATTGGCATCCGGCTTCGTAAGCTCCGCGTCCGCCCAAGAAGAGTTCTCGTATGCCGACAGGAAAAGTTTGATGAACGGGTCTTCCCTCGTGGATTTCATCGACATGCTACTATTTTGCAGCCACACGGTTCGCCCCAGCAACCTCAGGGACTAAAGTCCAAGAGTTTTGGTGGCGTTTTGCGGCGCTAAAGCGCCGCACTACCTAGCGCAACACATGATCAGCGTTTCCCAAAAGAAGCCATCACTGTTTCGATGTAGGCTGAAGATCAAGAGCCTGGGGCTGAAGGTGGCACGGTCTTTTGAGCGGACTTTCCAAGGCTTGGCAAGAGGACTCGATCCACGAAGAGCCCAAGAAATAGCAGATTCCTCACGATAAAACTGTTCGGAATGACAAACAATTTGGAGATTCAGTTGTGCACGAATTCGTCCCCGGGCTGCGCCCGTCCCAGGCGAGGGCGTCTGGGGCTACGTGATTCCTCCCGACGGAGCAAGCTCCGTCGGCACACGCGGGGTGGCTGAGGTTTACACACTGGTTCATCCCCGCATCTGACTTGCCAATCTGGCCTTCCCGCTGCTCTATAATCCGCTTAGGTACACATCTACAAACATGGCATTCCCCTATTTGCTCTGCACTTTTGTGGGCGGCGAAATCTTGGACATGATTTCGCAGAGTGGCGCGGTCGCTAAGGCCGTTCTGCTGATTCTGCTCGCGTTCAGCATTCTTTCCTGGGCCATCATTCTTTCCAAGTGGAGCTTGCTGCACAAGGCTCGCTTGCAGAGTGGACGGTTTGTGCGCGCGTTTCGCAAGGCGCAGCGGCTTGGAGATATGCAGGCGGTGGCGGAGCAGTTTCGTCCCAGCCCGCTGGTTGGCGTGTTCCAAAGCGGGTACGACGAGTATAAGCGGCAGGCTGTGGGAGCTTCGGGTGGGGTACATAATTCCGTGTCCATCCAGCGCGCCATGCAGATTGCGGCGTCGGAGGAGTTGACGCGGTTTGAACGCGGTTTGCCGTGGCTCGCAATTACCGCTGCGGTGTCGCCTTTCGTCGGACTGTTTGGAACCGTGTGGGGAATTATTGACGCGTTTCATGGCTTGGGCACGGCGGGGGCGGCTACGTTGCGGGCTGTGGCGCCGGGCATTTCCGAAGCGCTGGTTACGACGGCCGCCGGGCTTGCTGCTGCCATTCCTGCAGTCATCGCTTATAACCTGCTGACCCACTCCATCCGCGAGTTTGCTGCGCGCGGAGATGACTTCACAATGGAATTTTTGAACAACGTCGAGAGTGGCGCGGCGGCGCCAGCAACTTCCTCTCCAACGTCGGGAGCACACCGCTAATGGCTTTCACCAACAGCAATGGACGCACGCAGAGCGCACTGGCGGACATCAACGTTACGCCGCTGGTGGATGTGGTGCTGGTGCTGCTGATTATTTTTATGGTGACGGCGCCGGTTCTGCAATCTGGGATTGAGGTCAGTGTTCCAAAAACGCGTACCGTGAAAGAGATCACGGAAGAGAGGCTCGTAATCTCGATCGATAAACAGCAGCGGGTCTTCCTGGGCAACGAACCCATCAATATTAATGAGGTCGGCGCCAAACTGCGACAGAAGGTGCGCGATCCTCGTGGATATTCGGTGTTTGTGCGGGCCGACGAGAACGTGCCCTTCGGAGCCTTCGCAACCGTGATGGATGCGGTCAAAGCGTCCGGTATTGCCAGCGTGAGTATCGTTACGCAACCTCTGCAGGAGACCCATGGCGGGCAGCGCTGAAATTTTTTTTGAACACGCGCCGTGGAAGCGTCCGCTCTTGTTCTCGCTTGCCGCGCACGCTGGGTTGTTCGGATTTCTGGTGATCTATGCCATGTTTTTTCAAGGCGCGCGCGGACCGATGTGGGGTACAGGGGGCGGCGGTGATGCTATGAGCGCAACGATTGTCAGCTCGGTCCCCCTGCCGTCGAACCAGACGCCGAAAGAAAATGTTCTGGCTGTGGAATCGAAAGGCCTTTCGCAATCGCAGCCGGTTGCTCAAGAGCAACAGCCGGATGCGATCCCGATTCCAGACAAAGCGACGCACAAGATAACCAAGTCCGTTAACTCGACCGTGAAACCCCGCGAGCTTCCTCCGCAACCAAGTAACCAGGTCCCGTTCGGAGAAGGTGGCCCGGTGAGCGGGCCGTTTTCGACGTTTAGTGCTATCGGCGGACAAGGGGCTTTCGCCTTCAGCGGCGGTAGCGGAGATTTTGGTAGTCGCTATGCCTGGTATGTGAAAGTTGTGCAGCAAAAAGTTTCGGAAAATTGGCTGAAGTACGAGGTTGATCCTGCGGTAAGCAACGGCCGCCGCGTTTATGTCGGATTTGAAATCCTGCGGGACGGTACACCGAAGAACGTGCAGGTCGAGCAATCGAGCGGAGTTCCGTCACTGGATGTTTCTGCTGTTCGCGCTTTGCAACGGATCGATACATTTGGGCCGCTGCCGCCGGAATATGCTGGCAACAAAGTTTCGGTTGAGTTTTGGTTTGATTGGAAGAAATAAATGACGAAGAATGCATACAAGTACTTCGTAACGCTGGCCGCATTTGTCTTTCTTGGGAGCCTGTTTTCCTATTCTCAAGACGACTGGATTCGCACCGGGACCGGACTCGGCGTCGAGAAGGTTCGTCTCGCTGCGGCGGATTTCAAGCCGTCTTCCGCGGACCCTCGCAACACCGCGCTACTCAAGGCTTTCAACGACACGCTGTGGAACGACCTGAACAACGCGGGCATCTTCGATATGGTCTCGAGGAGTTTCTATCCGCTGAGTTCGCCGGCTGCTCCATCTGAAGTGAAATTTGGGGACTGGAGCTCTCCGCCGCCGAGCGCTTCCATGCTGGCCTTCGGCAGCCTAGGCGTAACGGCGGACAGCATGACCGTGCAAGGCTGGCTCGACGACGTTAAGAATCCGCAATCCGCGCAGGTTCTCGCCAAGCAATATCAGGACAAGCCAACCACCGATAACGCTCGCACCGTCGCGCACAAATTTGCGGACGAAATTATTTTTCGCCTCGGCGGTGGCATCCAGGGAATTGCGGAAAGCAAAATTGTTTTCATCAGCTCGCGCAGCGGCCACAAAGAAGTTTGGATGATGGACTACGACGGCGCCAACCAGACGACGGTCTCGAAGCAAGGATCGATTTCGCTGTCGCCCAGAATTTCGCCTGATAGCAGCCGCATTGCTTACAGTTCGGTAACCAGCGCTGGCGGATGGCAGTTGCAAATGTATTCGCTGGAACTTGGGCGCGCGGTCAGCTTTCCTCGATTCGGAGGCACAAACGTTTCTCCGGCGTGGGCACCCGATGGCAACCGCATTGCATTTTCATCGTCGCAGAGTGGCGATCCAGAAATTTATGTCGCTGATAGCTCTGGACGGAATTTGAAACGCGTAACCACATCTCCCGGCCCAGATGTTTCGCCGAGCTGGAACCCCAAAACTGGCTCGCAGATTGCCTTCGTCAGCGGCCGCAGCGGTTTGCCGCAGATTTTCACCATGGAAGCTGACGGAACGAACGCACAGCGCATGACGGATCAAGGCTACTCAGTATCTCCGGCGTGGTCGCCCAACGGGCAGTTTCTGGCGTTCTCCTGGATGCGCAAGTACGGACCCGGCGCTCCCGGCGCACAAGATATTTACATCATGGATATTGTCAGTAAGCAATGGGTACAGCTGACGCACGATGGCGGACGCAACGACTTCCCTTCCTGGTCGCCGGATGGGAGACACATCGTGTTCCAATCTACGCGATCTGGCAGTGAACAGATTTGGACCATGCTCGCCGATGGCAGCAATCCAAAGCAGTTGACGACGAGTGGGGGCAACACACAAGCCAATTGGAGCTGGAAGTAGACTGGCTCCCGTTATTGCAGTTATTCGACAATCGATTAATGCAGAAGAGTTTCAAGCTCTTCGGAGGAAACATGAATAACGCTATGCAACAAGCACGCCGTTTGGTTGTTCCAATTGCAGTATTCGCCGTGGTTCTAATGCTGGGCGCTTGCGGCAAGAAGCCGGTGAAGACTGTGCCGCCACCGCCACCTTCTCCGCCTGCGGGACCGAGCGCGTCGTTGAGTGCAAATCCGAATTCCGTCGCTAAGGGTGATGCAACCACGCTCACTTGGGAAACGACGAACGCCACCGATGTGCAAATCGACGGCGTTGGCCCGGTCAATCCCACCGGATCGCGGCAGGTAACGCCAGCGGATTCCATCACCTATCGGCTGGTCGCTAAGGGCGCTGGAGGTACGCAGGAGGCAACCGCTCGCGTGACAGTAACGGCCCCACCGCCGCCAGCTCCGGTGCAAATAACTTCGTCCGCTACGGAAGAGCAGATGTTCAATCAAAGCATCAAAGACATTTCCTTCGGCTACGACAGCTACGCGATCAGCTCAGACCAGCAAGGCAATATTCAGGCTAGCGCGCAGTTCCTCTCACAGCATCCGGCGATTCATTTTTCAGTGGAAGGCCACTGCGACGAACGTGGCTCGACGGAATTTAACCTTGCGCTGGGCGACAATCGCGCGAACTCGGTGAAGAATGCGCTGGTGCAGGCTGGAGTGGCGTCCGACCGCATTCGTACGATTAGTTACGGCAAAGAAAAGCCGTTCTGCTCCGAGCACACAGAAGACTGCTGGCAGCAGAATCGGCGCGGGCATTTCGTGTATCAGAAGTAGGAACGGGTTCGTGTGGAGATGGGTTCGTGTGGAAACGGAGCTTGCTCCGTTGATGTTTGTTTGTCATTCCGAGCGTCGCGAGGAATCTCTATCATGGGATGGATTCTTGACAACAATAGGGATCCTTCTCTGCGTGAGGAATGACAACTATTTTCTAGATTTCGATTCGAGGGCTTTCATTCATGATGACGAGACAACGGATTACAACTTGCGCTCTAATTGCCGTGCTTCTAACTCCCGCCACGCCGCTCTGGGCGGTCAGCAAAGAAATCGTCCAAATTCAGACGCAGGTGCAGATGTTGCAGGAGCAGATCACCGGCATGCAGCGCAACTTCGACGAGCGCATGGGCGTGATGCGCAATCTGGTAGAGCAGAACACCGACACGATGAACAAGCTTGCTGCGTCGATCGATAAGCTGCAGACCACGATCCAGAAACAGCAAGCCGATACCGGCACACATAGCGATCAACTTTCCGGGCAGATTCAATCGCTCAATGACAGTATTGATGAGCTGAAGGCTCGCCTCGGCAAGGTCTCCAAGCAACTGGAAGACTTGCAGGCAGCGCAGCAGACACTGGCAGCACAGACCGCGCAATCAGCTCAGGCCGCACAAGCCGCGCAGCAGCAACAACAAGCTCCGCCGCCTGATGTGCTCTATAACAACGGTCTGCGCGACTACAACGCTGGGAAAATGGATCTGGCGACGCAGGAGTTTCAGGACTATATGAAGTTCTATCCCAGCACCGATCTGGCTGGGAATGCTAGCTTCTATCTGGCTGAGATTGAGTTCAAGGGTGGAAACTACGCGCAGGCTGCGAAGGATTACGACAAGGTTATCGAGAATTTCCCCGCCGGCAATAAAGTCGCCGCCGCTCACTTGAAAAAGGGATATGCGTTCGCCGAGCTAGGCC
>JAYVEP010000060.1:0-39436 GCA_043749225.1 Acidobacteriaceae bacterium | reverse complement strand
TTTGTTTTTGGGAGCGGCTTGGCCATCATTCCGTTTCTCTACGGAGGCGTAGTGCAGGAGCACCACTGGCTGACGGATCGTCAGTTTGTGGATGCGGTTGCAGTGGCGATGATTACGCCGGGGCCCGTGGTGATTACAGTGGCGTTTATTGGCTACCTGGTCGCGGGCGTGACTGGCGCGACGGCTGCGGCTTTAGGAGTTTTTCTTCCTGTATATGTTGTGGTGATTGCTCTCGCGCCGTCGTATAAGCGGTGGGCGAAGAATCCGCAGATCAATGCATTTGTCCGTGGCGTAACGGCTGCGGCTACGGGAGCGATTGCGGGATCGGTGGTGGTGCTGGCTCGACGGTCGATTTACGACTGGCCTACGGTTGCGATCGCTTTGGTGAGTTTTGCTGTGTTAATGAAATGGAAAGTGCCGGAGCCCGTACTGATCGCGGTTGCGGCCGTTGTGGGGATGACTTTACGGCACGGGGCTTAATCATGGGTTTCTGGTGACTGACTTCTGGCGACTGCTCATGATAAACCTGTAGATTGACTTTCGGACAAGCCATTTTTCTTTTCTTTGCCGGAGCGCTGGGCGGCGCGCTGAATTCGGTCGCTGGCGGCGGAGGGTTCATTGCGTTGCCGGCGCTGCTGTTCACGGGCGTTCCTCCGATTGCGGCGAATGCGACGCAAACGATTGCCTTATGGTGCGGCGTGACCGCCAGCACGGGCGCCTATCGGGGTCGGCTGGACGTTCCGCGGCGGGTCATGCTTCCTCTAATTGTGACCAGCGCGGTCGGAGGGCTTCTCGGCGCCTACCTGCTCTTGCACACTCCAGCGCAAACTTTCTTGCACATTATTCCCTGGCTCATGCTATCGGCAACATTGCTGTTTGCGCTTAGCCCCTGGATTAAGCCGCGCAAATCCAGTCTGGAGGCCGGCGCTTCGACGAAGGCCGTTGTCGGCGCGTCGGTATTCGAGTTTCTCGTCTCCGTCTATGGCGGATATTACGGAGGCGGGCTGGGCATCATGAATCTTGCCATGTTTTCCGCAATTGGAATGACGGATATTCATGCCATGAATGCGCTGAAGGCGTTGCTGGGCAGCGTGATCAATGGCGTGGCCGTACTGACATTTATTACCGCGCACGCTGTGGTTTGGACCAAAGGCTCCATGATGATTGCTGGGGCACTGGTTGGCGGCTATTGCGGCGCACACTATGCGCAACGATTGCCGCAAAGGTTTGTGCGCGGCTTTGTAATGGTGGTGGGGACGGCGATGACAGTTTATTTCTTCGTGAAGGCGAAATAGGTCGAGCTCGTGTGGCAGCGGAGCTAGCTCCGCTGGCTCTTGCCTTCAACGGCGGCACGAAATCTCTTTGGATTCGACTTGGTGAGATCAAAAGCTCGACGGAGCAAGCTCCGTCACCACGAGAGCTTATCGCAAATAATCGTTCTTGATTACCTCGCCGCCCTTCATCACAAACTTCACTTGCTGCAGCGTAGTCACATCTGCGAGCGGATCGCCGTCCACGGCAATGATATCGGCCCACTTGCCGGGTTCAATGCCGCCAACTTTATCGGACCATCCCAGGAGATCCGCGGCGTTGATTGTGGCCGTGCGGATAGCCTGCAACGGCGTCATGCCAAGGCGAACGTAGACCGCGAACTCGTGGGCGTTGAGGCCATGCGGATAGACGGCGGCGTCGGTGCCGAAAGCGACTTTCACTCCAGCTTCAAACGCACGCTTCAGATTCTTTTGCCCTTGCGCCGAAACGCTTTCCATCTTCTTAACCATGAAATCGGGCATCTTGCGCGTCGCCGCATTTTCACGGTGCCAATCCATCAGATAAAGCGTAGGTACAACGTAGGTTCCATTCTTCTTGACAGTTGCGATGGAAGCATCGTCCATCAGGTGTCCGTGTTCGATGGAATCGACGCCCGCTTCTGAAGCAAGTTGAACGCCTTGCGCCCCGTGCGCGTGGGCTGCAACCTTTCGGCCCAGCCTGTGAGCTTCGGAGACAATCATTTTCATTTCTTCGAGAGTGTATTGCGAAGCATTGGGATCATCGCCCTTGGAGAGCACGCCGCCGGTGGCGCAAATCTTGATTAGGTCAGCGCCATACTTAATCACTTCGCGGACTTTGTGTTGCACTGCGGCAATGCCATCGGCCACTCCCTCGGCGGAATAGTGGAACTCGGAAGGCAACAGGTTCTCATCGCAATGTCCGCCGGTAATGCCCAGTGGCGGCCCGCTCACCAGCATGCGGGGACCGGGAACATCTCCGGCATTGATGGAATCGCGGAGAGCTACGTCACTATAGCCTCCCGCGCCGACATTGCGCACCGTGGTGAAGCCGGCGTTGAGAGTGATGCGCGCGTTTTTGGCGCCGATCAGCGCTTCGCGCGGTATCGAGATACCCAGACTCTCATAGCCAAACGAATTCGGATCGCCCGTGAGATGGGTATGCGCGTCGATTAACCCCGGCAAAACAGTGGCGTGCGCGAGATCTATGATCGTTGCGTTCGCGGTGTTGACGTCCGCAGCGGGACCGACGCTAACAATCTTGTCGTTCTCAATTACGATGGCTTGGTTGTGCAAGGTCTGGCCTGCCTTCACGTCCAGCAGATGGCCAGCCTTGATAACCACGCGATGGACTGGAGCCTGTGCCGCACTCAATCTGGTCAAGGAAATTACGCAGAGTGCAATTGTGAGCAAAAGTCTGTGAATCCGTTTCATTCGGAGCCTTTCATTATTGGAAATTAAGACAGTCTGCCTGCTATCGTCCGCGACGCATTCCATCCAGGCCCCAGGTCTCGCCGGACTTGGCCATAAAGAAAATCACAAACAGGAACAGTAGCGGCAGATGGTCGAGTTCCGCTCCGAAATAACTCCAGAAAGGAGCATCGTGCCCGGGCGCCCACCAGGTGGCCAGCGTCAAGCTCAGCATGTGGAGCGCGCCAATGATAGAGGCAGGACGCACCCAGATCCCGAATAGCAAACAGAGGCCGATAGCGAGTTCCACGACGCCGACGACATAAGCGAAAAGAGTGGGATGCGGCAGGACGACCGCCGCCAGAAACCCTCTGTAAAACCCAACTGCCGAGCTTTGGACGTAACCCGAAATGTACTGCTCGAATCCACCATGGGCGAAGCCGTGCGTGAAGAGTTTGTAATGTCCAAAGAAAAGAAAAAAGACCGCCGTGAAAATGCGGACGATGGCGATGGTTTTTTGTAACGGAGAGCTACGCAACTCGGACTCCTGCTCAGAAAGTTATCGGGTGAATTATATGCCTTGGACGTTCTTGAGATAGTCGGCGGTTCCAGAGTTGTGAGTGTAATCGCGATTTTTCGCTAGTTACCGCACATCCCCTCAGTCGGTGAAGGCTAATGCTTCCCCGGGGCTTCCGCTTTTCCGCTACAAGCGCCGGGGTGCTCCCGAACGTATTCGGAGAGGTCTTTGCCTTTGTACTTCGTCAGCAGGAAGGCTTTTGTCCCGACATAGAACTGCTCATACTCGATCGCACAATCGTGGGAGTAGGTTCCTGTCCCTGTACGTGGAAAGAACACACCAACATCTTTCTCATTGGTCAGATTTTCGCGTGTTTCGGGAATCGTGACAGGCCAGAAGTTCCGAATCTTCTCAAGTGTGCCATCAGGGCGTTGATAGAAGTACTTTGATTCCGTGAAATTGCGAGTCATTGATCCGCGTGTGCGCAGGACCCCATCAAACGGGATAACGTAGATTATCTGCCAGCGCGTCCTCTGCTCAGGTACACCGTCTGAGGCGTTGTAAATGACATACACATCTCCCTTGTAACCTTCCGGGATCAAGAAGTTCTCCGTCGTGCTGCCGAAGTATAGAGAGGCCACGCCAAGAACAATCGCAGCGTTGATCGCAAAAATGCCGCCATGGAGCACGTACCCGGAAATTCGCCACCCGCGAGAAGCAAGTGGTCGTGTAAACCTCAACGCCACAATAGAGAGCACCAGCCCGGTCAAAACCACCGTGAAGAGCGGCCAACTGGAGATCCACGGTGCGATTACTGCAAGCGCGAGCATCATCGCGTAAAGGACAAGCGCAAGCAATCCCGCCACAAGGAGGTTTGCAACTGTGACGATCCAGAATTTCTTAGCCGCTGTCATTCATCCGCAATAATAAACGCTGATTGCCTAACTGTTGAAATCAGGCGTTTGCACTCACGATCCGGTGAACACTAGAAGCCCTACTTCGCCTCGTTCTTAAACACCTTGCCGTCTTTCATCACAAAGCTGACGCGTCCCAATTCCTTCGGATCGGCGAGAGGATCGCCGTTCACCGCAACTATATCCGCCAACGCCCCGGCACGAATTTCTCCGAGCTGCCCTTGCATATCCAGCAAATCGGCGGCGCGAGAGGTTGCACTCTTAATCGCATCCATGGGCGACATGCCGAACTTGGTCATGTAGCCGAATTCCTGCGCGATTGGATCGGTCCACGGAAATCCGCCGACATCTGTTCCAAAAGCAATCTTCAGGTTCGCCTTCATCGCCTTCTTGAACGACTCTTCGTGAACCGAAGCGCGCTTGCGATCGCGCTGACCGCCCGGCGTGTTCTCCGGCTCCCAATCTCCGTAGTAGACGGCTAAAGTCGGTACGTACCAGGTACCCTGTTTCAACATCTGCGCAATGGCGGCATCATCCAGGTCGAGGCCATGCTCAATCGAATCACATCCGCCATCAATCGCCCGATGCAGGCCGATGCCGCTATACGCGTGGCAGGCAACGCGCTTACCCCATCCGTGAGCTTCATCCGTGACAGCCTTGATTTCTTCCAGCGTAAGCGTAGGTTGAGAAACCAGCTCGCCATGTTTTCCAATCCAGGAACGATGCGTCATATAGACCTTGAGCCAGTCGGCTCCATGCTCGAGCTGCTGACGAGCCGCTTTGCGAGCTTCCACCGGGCCGTCGATCAACTGTGCGCCCTTAGGGACTTCAATTTCCGGGGCATAGCCTTCCAGTGGATATCCGCCAGTGGTCGAAATTGCTCGCGTGACAACAAACAATCGCGGCCCAGGAATATAGCCTTCTTCAATCGCCTGTTTAATACCGACATCGCCATAGCCTGCGCCCTCGGTTTCGACATCGCGCAGAGTTGTGAACCCTTGCTCCAGCGCACGTCGCGCCGCAACTGTAGCCCGCGCCGCGCGATACGCTAACGGATACTTCAGCAACTGAATGTCGTATCCACCTTGCGCGGGGACTTCACCTTGCAGAAAAATATGCGTGTGAGCATCGATCAGCCCGGGCATCACGGTCGCATGCGATAGATCAATGACAGTCGCGCCATCGGGAGTCTTGGCCGTCGCGTCGCCTACGCTTTCAATCTTGTTGCCGCGAATGACAATGACCTGATTCCGGCGTACCGTGTCCGATTTGCCGTCAATCAGCGAGCCTGCCCGGATGACGGTGACGTTTTGGGCTTGTGCAGCTAGTGAAACAAAAAGAAAAACTACCGCCACTGCTATGTGCCTGAACTTCTTCATGTGTCCCTCATTCATTTTGGCGTTCCTCTCACTACCCCTCGCTCACAATCGCGTCCGCTTCAATCTCCACCAGCATTTCCGGACTCACCAGCCCGCTGACTTCCACCATTGCCGTAGCCGGACGAATCTCGCTAAAAAATTCACCATGCGCCTTGCCGACTTTTTCCCAATCGCGAATCTCGGTGACGTAGATTCTTGTACGCACCACATCCTTCATGGAAGCGCCCGCGCTAATCAACGCAGCTTCAATGTTTTTCAGTGCCTGCACGGTTTGCGCATACACATCACCGATTCCGACAACCTTTCCATCTTTCGTAGCAGTCGTGCCCGCAACATGTATATAGGGGCCCACACGCACCGCGCGCGAATAGCCAACAATAGCTTCCCAGGGCGCTCCGCTTGAAATATTGCGACGTTCCATAAAGGGTCTCTCCTTACCAAAGTGCGCAATTCGGCTAGCAGTCGGCACCCCCGGCTGCCAGCTTCAATAACTTACACGACATAGCATGGCCTGAACGTGCCAGTATCAGCAAGATCGAAATTTTTCATACTAAAGTCACTTGCGTTCACGGGCAACCACGCCCACAATCCACACAATCCAAGCCATAAGGCGCCTGGAACGGGAGACACTAGACAGGGCGCTGGTTTTGGACGGAGGGCCGAATCATGACACCGGAGTCGCATTCGCAATCGCATGTATTGGAAAGCTTCTTCCTGGAACTTGTCGAGCGTCACTATTCGCGAGATATCGGGTTGCGTGATCCTGAAGTCACCGACTACGTCGCCAGCTTGCTGACCGAGTTCTGCCAGACTGAACAGCTTTGCAAGATTCGCGACGCCTCGGGCCGCCCCCTGCATGACGTTGGCGAGATGCTGCTGGAATCAGACCCAATTTTCGGACGCGCTGCATCTTTTGATCGGGAGCGCCAGGTCCGCAAACACATTGGCGACTACACACTTTTCTTTACTGGAATGTATCCCGAAAGCGTCAACAAGTGGCGTTTGCGCCGGAACCGCATGGAAACCTTTATCGACTTCGTCAAGACGGGCAAAGAGAGCTATCACATCGTCTCGAAGTTTGAAATATTTGAATATCAAAAAGTTGCTCCACTCTTCCAAAAACTGTCAGCCCGCTTTGAGGAGTGCGTCCACGGCTTGAACATGGTGAAGAACGAACTGGCCGAGATGCAGCACCCGATCATGCGGCGAACCGACGATCTGATTATGTAGCGGCTCGTGTGGCGACGGAGCTTGCTCCGCCGCGCTCTTAGATCAACGCCGAATCGATTCCAGCTCGCTTCATAAAATGCTGGACCTGCTCTAGCTCTTCTTATAAAAACTCAGCGCCGCATCTCCCTGCGTCAACTTCCGATATTTGCGCAGCGATCCTACTTCCGCATCGGGATCAAAGCGCTTATCGTGTTCCGCAATGACAATAGTCTCCGCCGTCATGCCGCTCCACTGGCTGAGCGCTTCTAACGTTTCCCGATAGAGCGCTTGCCCCGCGTACGGCGGGTCCAGAAATACAATTCCGGCGGAGCTTCCCACAGCCTCAATCTTGCGGAAGGCGCTGCTAACATCGGCGCGCACCAGCGTATATCCAGTCTCGACGCCCAACGATTTCAGATTCTCTCGAATCAGCGCCACCGCCTTGGCCGAGGACTCGACAAATACCGCACTCCCCGCTCCACGGCTCAATGCCTCGATTCCCACCGCGCCCGTACCCGCGAAGAGATCGACAAACATAATCCCGGATAGCGCGTCCTTGTTCCCGGCGCAGAGCACGTCAAACAGAGCCTCCCGCAAACGATCCGATGTCGGACGAATCTCCATCCCCGGCATCGACTGTAACGGGCGGCTACGATATTTTCCTGCAATCACGCGCATACTTGTCCAAGCTTTCCGGCCGACTCATTCATCCCAGTACGCCACAGTCTATATAATGAACCCAGACGCGCACCTAACCACATGAGAACCTGGGCGATTCCCGCCGGACAACTTTTCGGTATCGAGTTCCGCATCCACATCGGATTCTTATTTCCGTTGCTCTTCTTGCTTGGCGTCTATCCTGGGTTTTCCGCGGGAATCGCGGGCATTCTGGGTGCCGTCTTTGTTTCAAACCTGCTGCATCAACTGATGCTGGCCTACGTGGCCAAGCAGTCGGGAGCCAATCCCAAAGCCATTATTCTCCTGCCTGTCGGTGGGCTCGTCGTTCTCAGTGACCTTCCTGGACATGCCATTACTCCGCTCGATCGCCAGCGAGAAGTACGCATGGCCTTGGTCGGACCGTTGGTCTATGTCGCGCTGGCGGGTCTCACTGCAATGGTGGTCGCGATCACGAACCCCAGCATCAGCCTCCGAACCTGGCCGTGGATTCACCCCGGGTTTCTATCCCGCAGTATCGTGTGGGTCAACCTGCTGCTAGCAGCGGTGAACTTGCTTCCCGCGTATCCGCTTGACGGAGGCCGCATGCTGCGAGCATTCTTCGTTCGCAGTACCGATCTTGCTTCAGCTACCCGCCGCGCCGTCAGCATTGCGCACAGTCTGGCACTGGTCTTTATGATCTTGGGGATGGTCCTTTACATTTCCGAAGCCACGCGCCCCCGTAGCGCATGGTTCGCCATGCTGGGCTTCTTCATTTTCATCGGAGCCCAGTTGGAGGAGCGTGCCGTATTCCTGGAATCTGTCATCGAAAGCGTGCGCCTCGAAGAAATAATGCTGACGGAATTTACGACACTCTCTCCGGCCGACACGCTGGAAGACGCGCTGCAAAAGGCAGTGCACACTCTGCAGGAAGATTTTCCCGTTGTGCGTGGCAGCGATTTAGTTGGGGCCGTCTCCCGCCAGACCATTGTGAAGTCGCTACGTGCCGAAGGCAACGGTTACGTCCAAGCCGTGATGATCCACATTCTCGAAGCCGCAAACAAGAGCGAATCCCTCGCCTCCGCCTTCCGGCGTCTCAATGCCAGACAACTGAATCTGGTACCCGTGGTTGAGAACGAGCGCCTGGTGGGCATCGTTACCAGGCAGAACCTCATGCACTCGATGGGCCTGCTGGCCGAAAGCCGCCGGCTCCGGCAAGTCGCAAAAGACGAAGAATAGGCGCTCTTTATCTTTACATAAAATGAGTAATCTAAACTTGTACTTTAGATTACTCAACTCACACCTTCAAGCAAAAACCGCACTCAGCCCTTATAAACAGGGCCCCGCCGCATCTTTTCTAGATACAACAATCCCCCGAACACTATCAATAAATACTCGCGCATTGTTCCATATAACAAACACAGCGTGGGTGCAATAGTTTCCTTCAGGCCGCAATTAATTATTGAGTATTCTAAAATTATAGTTTAGATTACTCAAATGCCATACACGCATCGAACGATGGCTCATTTGCTGCTGGAGGCCTCCCGGCACTATCCCGCAGTCGTCCTGACAGGCCCACGCCGCGCGGGAAAAACCACGCTTCTGCGCAATCTGTTCCCCAAGGCCCAGTATGTCCTACTGGAAGATCCCGACATTCAGGTGCGCGTCCGCAATGATCCGCGTGCCTTCCTCGAAGACTTGCAGCCGCCGGTTATTTTTGATGAGATTCAGAACATCCCCGAACTCCTCGACTATGTTCGTACGCTCATTGATACCCATCCCCGCCGCATGGGGCAATGGCTCTTCACTGGCTCGCAGGAAGCGCCGCTCATGCGCGGCATTACCGAATCCATGGCGGGGCGTGCTGCCATCCTTCAGCTCCTTCCGTTCAGTCTGGAGGAAACTCCGAAAGTGAATTTGCTCTACGGAAGTTTTCCCGAAGTCCTGGCGCGCCCCAAGAGTCGTGGCCTTTGGTTCGCCTCATACTTGCAAACCTATCTGGAACGCGATGTCCGTGCTCTCACCAATGTGCGCGATCTGATTACGTTCCGTCGGTTCCTCGCACTCCTGGCCAGTCGTCACGGACAGATGCTCAACAAGACCGACCTTGCGGCGCCTCTCGGCGTCTCCGTCCCCACGATTGGCGACTGGCTCCACATCCTGGAGGCGACCGGCCAGATCATCCTGGTGCCGCCCTACTTTGGGCAATAAATACCTTGACTAACCATAGCTAGTTTGCTAATCTCTCTACATGGAAACGCCAAAGACACTTCAACGAGCCATTCAACATTATAGCGATGAGCAAGTTTGCATTGATGCCGTGGCTCAGATGCGATGGCCTAAAGGCGTTCCGGTCTGCCCTGCCTGCGGACACAAAGAGCATTACTATCTCAAGACTCAGAAGCGGTGGAAGTGTAAGGAGTGCCACAAGCAATTCACCGTCAAACTGGGAACGGTTTTCGAGGACAGCCCGATCTCTCTCACGAAATGGCTCCCCGCTCTATGGATGCTCTGCAACTGCAAAAACGGAATCAGTAGCTATGAGTTGGGCCGTGATCTTGGCGTTAGCCAGAAAGCGGGATGGTTCATGTTGCAACGTCTGCGCCTCGCCTTGCAGGATGGTTTCTTTGGCTCCAAACTGTCCGGCGAAGTCGAAGTCGATGAAACCTTCATCGGCGGGAAGGCCCGGAACATGCACGTTAGTGAGCGCAAGCGCCGCATCACTGGCACGGGAACGAAGGACAAAACCGCTGTCATGGGAATCCTTGAGCGCGGCGGGAAAGTACGTGCCACGGTCGTTCCAAACCGCAAGAAGCACGCATTGCAGGCCGAAGTCTACAGACACGTGGAAGCTGGAGCCGCTCTCTATTCCGATGCTCTTCGTTCGTATGAAGGACTGGCCGGAGATTACGCCCACAAGGTTGTGGATCACGCCGTTCAATACGTTGACGGACGGGTTCACACAAATGGACTGGAAAATTTCTGGTCCTTGCTCAAGCGCGGAATCGCTGGAACATATGTGAGCGTTGAGCCATTCCACTTGTTCCGCTACTTGGATGAGCAGATGTTTCGATTCAACAATCGCAAGGATGAGAGCGGGAAAGTGTTGACTGACTCGGATAGGTTTCAGCTAGCCTTATCGCAGATCGCGGGGAAGAGACTAACATTTGCAGAGGTGACCGGGAAGGTCGCTGGCAGTCCAGCGAATGCTTAACCCTTTACGCGGGAAGCGCGGCCCGAAGCCTGTTTCCCGCTCTGTCTCGCCTTCTTCGCGGCGTCGATCCTAGCTTTTATTTCGGAGTGAGGAACGGACAGAACTTTTTTCAGTGCTCTTTGAAAATTTGCAAATTCATCGGGTTGATCGCTTCTACCTTGCCGGGATGAGCGTATGCCCGCCATTACTCCCTCAGTTTAACACGAGGGAGGAAATGGCGGAAGTGTGTCATCAAGCAAAGAACGCATCGAATCGCGGAACGATGCCCTCTACGCATCTAACGATATTCTCCAGCGTTACGTCCAACGGTTCCCGTGGCATCGAGACATCCTCCCACGTTACAGAGATGGTAGGCTCCGCCTTCATTTGCATGTCGCTTTGGAAGGCGTGGTTTTTGCCAAGTGCTGCGAGGTCTTTGCGTCCGAGATTCACGGTCCTTCCGGGGAATCCATCGATAGGGGACTGGGAGAACTCGATGCTCAGACCGTCAACCTCGCCAATGGTGGTCAACAGCAGACGATGCTTGTCTTGGTTTACGAGCTTGGCGAGCAAACTAATAGGCTCATACCCAGCGTTGTAAGGTTGCACAGCTTCAATATTGCTGATCGCACCTGCGGGAACCTGTCGATCCGCAAGACGCTCAAGACTCACTTTGATTTCGGCGGCCGTATCGCAGATGGGGAAGGATGCCAGTCGTTTGTCCTTGAACTTGGTGATGTCAAGCGTCGGAACGAAGTATCTTTGCCCGAGTTCCCACGCGATGTAATCGAGTGCTGCTCTGGCGTTCGTAACGATGTCGCCGACAATGCCGCTCAGCGATTGGCTGGTCTTGCTGGGGATAACCGCTTTCAAGACTTGGACGGGCGGACGCCAAGCTGTTTGCGGATTCATGTGGGGCTGACTTCGGATTTCGTTCGCGTGCTGGCCGTGGTACCTCTTGATTTCAAGCTTCAGGGACTTGATGTGCGTTTGTGCCCAGACGACTTTGAACCGTGCTCCATCTAATGACATGCCAAACTCCAATAGAATCAACAATGAATCTTAGCAGGTTTGGTTAGTCATGGTATTTATTGCCCTACTTTGAGAATTTTGGCAAGCGGCTCGTTAAATCGCCCAAGATCTTTTGGGGAGACTCTGGTGTAGCCTGCTATCTCCTCGGGATAAATTCTCAAGCCGAGCTGGAGCGATCACCGTTTCTCGGGCCGATCTTCGAGGGTTTCATAGCGGCTGAAATATTGAAGAGTCAGATCAATCGGGGCATGCGCAAGGAGCTCTACTACTTCCGCGACCAGCAAGGGCTGGAGGTTGATTTCTTGCTGCCGCGCCCCAATGCAGGCGTGTGGCTGGTGGAAGCCAAGGCCAGCAAGACGGTGCGGCCCGCCATGGCGGCTCCCATGCTCTCGCTGCAGCGTTCTATGCAGAAGCGGCAAAGCCGGGCGATCGTGGTACATCGTAAGTCTCGTTCCGAGGTGACTACATCAGCTCTCGCTCCCGGAGTCTCCGCCTTCGATGTCGAGCGATTCGTTCAGGAGCTTACGAGTAATAAGTAGGAATAGGTGAAGATCCGCAAGTTCTAGCGGGCGGCCGCAGCAGCTGCCTGCGCTGGAACCTTCTGTGCCGATTGTGCGGGCGCCTCAAGCTGGCCAGCCTGGTTTACCGCCGATGGATCGTGGAAGACTTTCTGCAAAAACGACAACGGCATGGTCGCCGTCAGCACAGCACGGTCCTTGTCTTGGGAAACCTGCAAGCTCTCAAAGAAAGCTTTCACGTCTGCGTCGGGACCACCTGAGGGCGTCTCGGCTTCTGAAAACTTAAACATTGCGAGGAACCCGCCCAACTTCTCCGTCAGCGTTCTAGCTTCATTCGGGTTCGCCGTGAAGGTCTCTGCCCGTAGATGCACGGATCGTATCAATCGCGCCGAAGCGACAACCACAGCGGGCTTCTCCAGTAGCGCTGAAGGATCGACCGGCACGTCTTTCAACCATGTATCGGGCCCAGAGTCTACTTTGGCATCCATCTTGGGATCCACACGTACAATTGCCCACGCCATGCTGGCAAACGGGACGCGCCGGTAATAAGTTCTCAGGAAGCTCGGCCCGCCGAACGGAGACGCCCGCTTCTGCGACCTGGTTACAATCCCTCGAATTACCTGCGCGTCGTCATGGTTGGAAAGCGCGACCGTGTCAGGCCCGAGAATCGCGGCACGCAGGGTGTGATCTTCGATGGGGATGTTGAAAATCTCAACTCCCTGCTCGGTATCGACGGAGCGCGCCACGCGATGAAAGTAACTTCGCAATCGCGCAGCGTCCAGGTGGCCCATCAGCACTTCGGAGTAACGCGGTGAAGCTGGCGGAGGGCTCGGATTTCCGGAACTTGTTTTCACCTTGGGTGGGTGTGCAGGATAATGCACCGCAAATGCCGCTTGTTCCAGGTCGCGCTCAAAATCAATGCCGGTTTCGTTGATGAATTGCTGATATTCCTGCGTACGGTTGACCTGGGGAAGGCCGGTCAGGATGGTAGCGCTCCGCGCCCATTGCAGATCGACGTAAACGAACGCGTCGGCTCCTGGGAGTAGGCGTGCCGCTTCAGGAGGAGCCGCCTTCCGCAACTGGACGACGACTGCAACCGTCGCCACCACGAAAAGGACAGCTAAGACAATCAGACGAAAACGTCGAAAATGCCGCATTTCTAAGCACCCAGTTGAGCACCGCGCAAGCCATACAGCTAGAAACCGTAGGCTACGCTCAGGGGACCGGGTAACGGAATCATACCACTTTTGGCGCCAGGATCAGCGACTGGGACATAGGCTCCACCGTCTTGAAGCCAGCGTTAAAATGAAGTGAATAGCTCGATGTGTCGTGTTTAGAGGAGTTTACAGGCACTCAGGCCCGTCAACTACTTCTGGTAGTATGTTGTTTTCCTTGATAGCCTTCGCAAGCGTGAAAACTTTCATTCTTGCCCTTCTAGTTGTTGCTGTATGTGTTGCCACAGCGTCGGCGCAAACCACTCCGGCGCCAACACAGAAACTCCCCACACTTAGAGAGAAGGTGGAAGTCACCGCGACCCGCCTGCCCGAGGACCCCAACAAGGTTCCCGCTCCGATCCAGGTCATCAATAGCGACGAACTGGGCGAGCGGGGAACCTTGGATCTGCGTAGCGCCCTGGGCTTGGCCACTGGAGTTGAGGTCGCTCCCGGCGGAGATGCCGGACCGGCCAGTGCCGTACCTGACTTCTGGGGCCTGAAGGAATTCGACGCTTTTCTGCTGGTGGTAGACGGTGTGCCGCGCGGCGGTGCCTTCAATCCCGGACTCACTTCGCTGGACCTGAATGACGTCGAACGGATTGAGGTGCTTCGCGGGCCCGCGTCGGTGACCTACGGAGCGACTTCATTTGTGGGAGCGCTGCACGTCCTGCATCAAGATGCCGCTACCAAGGGTCGCACGCTCAATATGCACGGCGGCAGTTTTGGCAGTGGTGGAGGTGCTTTTTCCACGCCTTTACCGCTTGGCGGACGTTGGGCGTCGCGTCTGACCCTGAATGGTGAGCGAGTCGGTTTCAACGACGATCGGACTGCCTACCGGCGCGGCCATGGTTTGTGGCGAGTCTCGCGCAAGCCCACAGAGCGCCGCGTCTGGTTCGATGCTGACATGAACTGGCTGGACCAGGATCCAGCCAGCCCGCGAGCGCGGGCTGGTGCGACGTTGTCGCCGCTGTCGCCCGTCGATGCCAACTACCATCCCGCTGGGGCTTTTGTGAACGACCATCGCTTTACTGGCAGCGGCGGTTTTGACCGCGAGATTGGCGGAACGCAGTGGTTCACCACGGGCTCAGTTTCTCATGATCGCGTAGACCTGCTTCGAGGTTTTCTGACGGTGCTGGACGAGGTCCCTAACAATGCTCACGGAGTGCGCGAGAAAATAAACCTGGCCGATGTTTACGTTGATTCGCATGTTGCGTGGAAGCTTCCGCGATCAGCAAGGCTCGTGCTTGGCGGAGACTATCTGCACGGCGCAGGCAAGGCCAAAGGCGCGGATTTCAATTACACGGTTCCGCTCAGCGGGGCGCAAGGGGCTCGTGCCGACGTCCCGCCTCAACTGGATGTCACGATCGACGACAAGCGCAACCTGTTTGGCGGATACGGCTTGCTTGAATGGAACCCCCTCGAGCGACTTCGCTTTGACGTTGGGCTCCGCCTGAATGTAACGCACGAAAGCCGCAGAGACACTGACCCCGGAGCTGGACGTGACGATAGCAGCAGCCGAACCGACACGCACTTGGGAGCCTCTATCGGAGCCATTTACGCGGTTTGGCAGCACGATCAGGACGGTGCGCGTTTCTTTGTGGATTATCGCGACACCTTCAAACCGGCCTCCATCGATTTCGGCATTGGCGAGAGCCTGGGCGGGAAACAAATTCTGGACCCTGAGACCTCTCGCAGTGTGGACGGGGGAATCAAGGGTAACTTCTTCCATCGCCGACTCGAACTTGAAGCTACAGGTTTCTTCATGGACTTCTCCAACCTGGTCACGGCGACGTCCGTCGGTGGCGTTCCGGCGCTGATCAATGCGGGCGAGTCGCGGTTCAAGGGTTTTGAAACGGAAGGTTCCGTATACCTCCGCAGCGATGTAGTGGCTCGCGCCACCTATAGTTTTCATGATGCGACCTTCACCGACTTCGTACAAGACTTCGGTGGGGTGCCAACCCAACTGGCTGGGAAGCGGCTCGAGATGTCAGCGCATCATCTTGCGGCCGTGGGGCTCTATTACACGCCGGAGCGCGGTTTCCTGGGTGGTGTGACGATGAATTACACGGGCAGCCGTTTTCTCGACAAGCGGAATGGAGCTTTGGCGGAGGGCTTCGCAACCGTCGGCGTCAACGCGGGATATCGCACGCCACGGTGGGAAGTGCGAGCAGATGCGCTGAACCTCGGCGACCGCCGAGACCCCGTCGCGGAGAGCGAATTTGGCGACGCCCAGTACTACCTGATGACGAACCGGCGCGTGGATGTCAGCCTGACGTTACATTTCTAATTGGGAGATGGACCGTGTAGAGCGAGCATTCCAGTTCGCTCGCCATCCCGGCTATGAAGCCAGCAAAATGTTCCACGTGGAACATTTTGCTGTAAGGGTGTGGTTTATCAGTAAGTTGCCATTTTGGGACTCTGGCAGAGATGCTGCGGGTCTTTCCCAAAACGGGAATGAGCCAGAAAGTGACGGTATTTCGGCGCTGCCCGGGGATGGCCGAGTCCTCACCTGTGCCACCAGGACATGCCCTTATTCGTGCGTGGGAGTCTTTGGATTACGTCCTCCCTCTCTTCTTGGTGGAGCCAAACTGATGCCGCGCCGATATTGCCTCCATGTGGGAGAAGTCAGGTCGGAGCCTCAGGCCCGCAGGCGTCGTCGCCCTTGCGCTTGCGGTGGCCGTGCTGGGCCTTACCGGGAGAGCCCTAATCCGGTCGGCGGATGACGGCCAGTTCCTGCCGCATGGCACCTGCTATCTGTGGGATCCCAAAATCGTCTGGTTGCACGTTATTTCCGACGGTCTGATCACGCTCTCGTATTTCTGCATTCCCATCGGCCTCATCTACTTGGTTCGCCAGCGCCGCGACCTGCCGTTCAACTGGATTTTCTGGATGTTTGGCGCGTTCATCGTAGGCTGCGGCGTTACCCACTTCATGGAAATCTGGACCATTTGGCATGCCTCGTATCTACTGGCGGGCCTCATCAAGGCGGGCACGGCAGCGATCTCGGTCATCACCGCGATCATGATGATCCCCCTGATTCCCAAAGCCATTGCCTTGCCCAGTCCCGCGCAACTGCGGAGCGCGAACGAGGGGCTGCAGAATCAAATCCTTGAACGGGAGCAGATCACCCTCCAGCTCCGGGACAGCCTGCGCCAACGGGAAGCCGCGCTAGCCTTGTTAGCCGACCGCCAAACCGCCGTCGAGGAACTCCAACTGGTCGAGGCCGCCCTCAGCGAGAGTCAGAGTCGTCTGAACGCGATTATTCAATCCGCCATGGACGCCATTATCGCCGTCGACGGGTGCCAGAACGTGCTCATTTTCAACGCCGCGGTTCGAGCCATCGAAGGATTTTGGTTCAAGACTAGCAGTTTACCGAGAGGGGGAAAGAGATGATTGAACAGCAAGTTCTGTTGGTGGAAGACAACCCGGGAGATGCCGACCTTATCCGCCTGCGGCTGGTGGAAGGTAGCCCAAGGCGAAAGTGAATTGCGTCAGTCGCCTTTCCGATGCCCTCGAGTTTCCGGCCAAGGAAGAGCCTGCCCTGATTCTTCTCGACCTCAATTTGCCCGACAGTCGCGGCGCGGAAACCTTCCGCAAGATCATCAAGCACTCCCGGCAGATCCCGATAGTCGTGCTTTCCGGGCAGGACGATGAAGCGCTGGCGACGAATGCCCTTCAAGATGGCGTGCAGGATTATCTGGTGAAGGGCGGATTCTCAGGTAAGCAATTGGAGCGCACCATTCGGTACGCGGTTGAGCGTCAGGGGCTGCTTCTTGCGCTCGAGAACACACGCAAGGAGCAAATCGGATTCAAGAACCGCCTGCTGTCGCACGTGTCGCATGAACTTCGTACTCCTCTGACCTGCATCCACCAGTACATTTCTTTGATTGCCGATGGCCTTTCCGGGCCCACTACGGTCGAGCAGAAAGACCATCTGAAGATTGCCTTACAAGGGGTTAGCCAGTTGCAGGCGATGATTCGCGATCTTCTCGAAGCTTCCCGTGCTGAGAACGGGCAGATGCGGGTTGAGCTCCATTGCCTCGAACTCGGGAGTTTGCTGGAGCAGGCGATTGACATGATGAAGCCTGCCGCGCAAGCGAAATCGATCTATCTCGGAGGCGGAATCGAAGGGGAAATTCCGCTGGTTCTGGCCGATAGCGATCGAATCCTCGAGGTGTTGATCAATCTGATCGACAACGCCATCAAGTTCACGCCAGCCGGAGGCACTGTGTTAGTGAGTGGCCGCCTGCTGGAGGCCGACCCGGAGGCCATTCATATCTCAGTGAGTGACACCGGCTGTGGCATCAGTGCGGAATCCCGCCCTCTGGTTTTCGAGCGTCTCTACCAGCAGCCCGATGCGGGCGATAGCACGGTGCGGCTGGGACTGGGGCTGGGATTGTTCATCAGTAAAGAGATTATTCGGCTGCACAACGGGGATATCTGGGTGAACAGCGCGCCTGGGCAGGGCACCACCTTCACGTTCACCTTGCCGAGACATTCGTTAGTTAAGATGCTGGAGCCAGTTATCACTCATCGGGAGAAGCTGCGGGACGCGATGGTTCTGATCCGTCTGGAATTGACTCCACTTGCAACGCGTTCGCGCGCGAGTCGGAAAGAAATCGGACGGCGATGCATGGAGACGCTGCAACGCAGTATTTTCATGGACAAAGACTTGGTTCTGCCGTCTGGGGAAGCGGACACTACCTACTTTGTCCTGGCTTCGACCGACATGGAGCGGTCCTCCATAATGATTTCCCGCATTCGGGAAAAGCTCGAAAGCATTACGGCCCTGAGCACTCAGGGTGCATTCACTCTGACCGCCAGGCGGGTAGAAACCGAACCCGCGAATATCCCCGGAGCGGTCGCTGGTTCGATTGGCTTGCAGGAACAAGCCTCTCTACACCAGCAAGTTCAGGAAGTGGCTGCACAAGTTGCAAGGATGATGATGCAAAGCTTCAGCAGCGCGCACCAGGGCGCTTCGATTCAATGATCGCTATTCGGGTTCAAATCAGTTCAAGAAGGGGATAACAATGTCAAAACAGAGGATTCTTGTCGTAGACGATGATACCAACCTTGCGCGAGCGCTGAGCCTGCGTCTAGTAGCCAACGGGTTCGAGGCCATCGTCGCCGCAGACGGTTATACTGCCGTTGCCAGCGCTCAGAAAGACCGCCCAGATCTCATCATTCTTGATCTTGGCCTGCCGGCGGGAGACGGGTTCACGGTATTGGACCGTCTTCGATTGAACCCGAAGCTGATGGGCATGCCCGTCATTGTGTTAAGCGCCCGGGATCCACAAAACAACGAAGAACGCGCTCTCAAGGCGGGTGCCAGGGCCTATTTCCAAAAGCCCGCCGACAATGAAGAACTGCTGTGTGCGATTCGTGCCAGCCTGCCGGCCGCCGCGCAAGCTGCCCCCGTGTAGGTTGGAGGACATTGTCGAACTAAGTCCGGAGCAGCGGCTGCCCCCTTCTTTGCCAAAGGGCTGGGGGCAGTTTGTGTTTCCGTAATGGGAATTCAAGTGTAACGGAATTAAGGTGTAACGGAATCAAAGTCCGGACCGACCTGGGGAGGATGCCTGACCGGCCGGGCTCAGGCGTCGACTTTGACGATGACCGAGGTGATGTCGTCTTGCTGCAGCTTGCCTCCTGCAAAGAGGAGCGCCTGGCGGCATACGCCGTCAACGAGTTTGTTGGCTGCGAGGCCACGGCAGGATCTCAGGTACTCCAGCACACCCTCGGCGCCCCACTCACTGCCATCGGGGGCGGTCGACTCCGTGATCCCATCCGTGAGCAGCACTAAGAGTTGGCCGGGACGGAGCGGGATGGAAGGACTGCGGGATAGGCTGACCTCTGGGAAGAGACCCAACGGCGGGCCACTGCTTTCCAGCGTCCACTCAATCTGGCCTGACTCATCCATGACGTAGCCGGGAACATGCCCAGCGCTGGCATAGACCAAAGAACGGGTTGCAGGGTCCAGGCAAGCCAGGACGAGAGTGACAAAGCATCCGCTTCCCAGGTCACTGACCAGCATTCGATTCACCTGGGTGAGGATCTGGTCGACCTCGAGGCCGGTGGCGGCAAACGAACGCACGTAGGCTCGGGTGAGCGCCATGACGAGTGCCGAGCCAAAGCCATGACCTTCGACATCGCCGACAGCGACGAGCAGGCGACCCTGTGGCAAAAGTATGAAATCGAAGTAGTCACCGCTGGTGTGGTAGGCGGGGCAGGCGTCGGCAGCTATGTCAAAGCCTGCCACCCTCGGTGGTGGACAATAGAATTTTCGCTGGATTTGCCGCGCCAGGCGCAGTTGAACTTCGCGTTCCTGGCGGATCACAGTCTCGCTAACGTCGCGCATGACAGCGACGAAGTGCGTGGGGGATCCCGCGTCATTGAGGAGTGGGACGATGGTTTCCTCTACGTGGTAGAGTTCCCCGGTCTTCTTCCGATTGATGACCGTGGTCTGCGAAGGACGTCCGGCTAACAACTCGCTCCAAAGCTGCTGGTAGAAGCCCGAATCCATTGCACCAGAGTTCAACACGCGCGGACTCTGGCCCCGACCGTCGTCCTGCTTAAATCCGGTCATTGCCTCGAATGCGGGATTGACGTACTCGATGAAACCCCGCCGGTCGGTGAGGAAGACGCCATCGGCGATCTGCTCAACAACCTGGGAGAGCAGCGCGCCGGATTGCTGGTGCAGAATGCCTTCGGTGACATCGCCGAACACAACAGCGGCGGCCGTAATCTCGCCGTCAGCGTCCCGTATCGCCTTTCCGGTCGCGCGAATCCACACGCCAGCCGGCCGATGGGCATTGCAAACAAGAAGAAGCTCATCGCACACTTCTTCGCCGCGCAGCGTGCGGGCCAGCGGCAGCGCATCCGGCGAGAGCGGGTTTGGCTGGTTGGGGAGATACCAACTGGCCCCTAGCGCCCACGCGGAGGGGCCGCCTACGGCATCTCCCGGATTCAGTATTTCCGACCCCAGTATTTCCTGTGCCGCCCGATTGTGGAACAGAAGTTCACCTCCCGTTCCCACCGCCGCAACGCCCGTAGGAAGCGCTTCAACAATGGCCCGCAGCAGTTCGATTTCGTGCTCCAGAACCGCTTTACCCAGAACCGATTCACAAGGATGCGTCTCAATCTGCATAAGTTCCTCTCCTAGGCCGTTAGTGGTTCGTGCAATTCGCGATCTGGAAGCGTTGGGTGGAACTTGGCGTAACGGGGGAGGCGGAACGACGCTGAGGACCCTAAAACCTGCCGACCCTAGAATCTGCCGACCCCAGGTCCGAACGACGGCTGCTAATGTCCCTTCATAGTACGCAAAAAGAACCTCGGCTTGCTACGGGGGCGGAGGCACGGGAGTGACGGGCTGGCCGAGGAGGTTGAGCGAGGCTTTCGAGACCAGGGATGGAGCGTTTTTAGCCTAAAGTTTAGCCGGAGTTTGCCGAGCGGGGGGAAGGAATCATGCCACTTGGTGGCGGACCGTCCTTCCCGTTCGATCCATCCTTTAGGATTGAAATATGGAACCGATGCGCCTCATGGAAGGACTCCACGCGCCAACGGCATGGACGCGTTCGAGCTGCTGCAGCGCCAAGGGTCGGATATTCCTTTCGTGCTGGTCACTGGCTCCTTGGGGGATGTAAGAGCGGTGGAGTGCATCAAACAGGGCGTTGCGGACTACGTGCTGAAGGACGCAGTCGCTCGGCTCCCCGAAGCTATTTGTCGCGCGTTGCAGGAAAAGCGCCAGGTTCGTTTGCGGCGGCAGGCCGAAGAGGACTTGGCGCGAAAGATCGACGAACTCGCTCGCTGCAACGCGGAACTTGAGCAATTCGCCTATGTGGCCTCGCACGATCTGCAGGAGCCGCAACGCATGGTGGCCTCCTACACTCAACTTGCTTGGCGAACGTTATCGCGGCCAACTGGACGCAGATGCCAACAAATACATTGGCTACGCATGGATGGGGCGCAGCGTACGCAGACCATGATTCACGATCTGCGGCCTTGCTCTCGCATGGGCAAGAGTGCCCGCACCACGCAATTACTGCAGCAACAACCCTTCCCCGTTCCCGTTCGGCTCTTCCGGAGCAATTAGCGATGTCGCCGCAACTTTGTCTCCGGCTTCCAAATTCAGCAGCCGCACACCTTGCGTCGAGCGCCCAGCTTCGCGAATCTGTTTCGTTTCCGTGCGAATGATCTTTCCATATTGGCTGATGATCATCACATCGGAATCTTCCGAGACTTGCGAGATGCTGACCACTTTGCCGTTGCGCTCCGTCGTTTTCACGTTTCGGACACCTTTGCCGCCGCGCGATTGCAAGCGGTACTCATCGGCGGGAGTACGCTTGCCATAGCCATTTTCAGTTACGGAAAGAATCAACGTACCCTTCTCGGCCACGATTACTCCGTTTTCGTTTTCTTTCTTCTTTTTGCCCATCTGCGCCGCGCCATCTTTCGGCGTGATGGCCATACCCACAATGTAATCGCCCTTTTCAAGATCCATACCACGCACGCCATAGGCTTGCCGACCCATGGATCGAACGCCATCCTCGCTAAACCGAATTGCCTGGCCTTCATGGGACGCCAGGAAAATGATCTGCTTGCCGTCGGTCAGCGAAGCCGCCACCAGTTCGTCGTCCGTGTCGATACCGATAGCCATGATGCCGCGCTGCATTACGTGAGAGAAGTCTTTCAGTTCGGTCTTCTTCACGGTAGCCTTGCGCGTGGCAAAGAAGACGTGTTTGCCTTCTTCTTCCAGATTGCGAACAGGCAGGAATGCGCGAACGCTCTCCCCGGCCTGCAATCCAACCAGGTTGCCAATGTGCTTGCCCTTGCCCGCGGCGCCTACATCGGGGACTTCATACACCTTGAGCCAGTAAACGCGCCCGATATTGGTGAAGATCAGAATGTAAGCATGCGTCGAAGCGATGAAAAGATGCTCGACAAAATCCTCGTCGCGCGTCTTCATGCCCGTGCGTCCCGTGCCACCGCGGCGTTGCTGGCGGTAGGTCGTAATCGGCGTCCGCTTCAAATAACCGGAGTGGCTGACCGTGACCGCGACTTGCTCGTCAGCGATCAAGTCTTCCAGCATGATCTCCGCCGCCTCGTCTTCGATCACGGTACGACGCGCATCTCCGTAAAGCTTCTTTACTTCTTCCAGCTCTTTCACGATCACGCTGCGCAGCTTCTTTTCCGATCCCAGAATAGACTGGTACTCGGCAATGCGATCGCGAGTCTCCGCCAGTTCTTTCGAAATTTCGTCGATCGAAAGCTTGGTCAAGCGGTGCAGTTGCAATTCCAGAATTGCATCCGCCTGCCTGATCGAGAACGGCTTCTCCGGATCAACCTTCGGAGCGCGGCCGGACGTATTGATGTCAATCTTCTTGCCCGCAAAGTACGCGACTAAATTGTCGCGCGCATCAAGACGGTTCGAGCTGCCGCGAATAATCGCGATCACGTTGTCCAGGTGATCGAGCGCGGTCAGGTAGCCTTCGAGAATGTGCTCGCGATCTTGCGCTTTGGCCAGCAAATAAGCGGTGCGCCGGCGAATCACATCGGCGCGGTGATGCAGAAAGTGATTGATGGCCTCGATCAGCCCCATTTCCTTCGGCTGTTTGTTCACTACAGCCAGGAAGATCATGCTGTAGCTCTCTTGCATCGAGGTGTGCTTAAACAGCTGGTTCAGCACAATCTGCGGCTCGGCGCCACGTTTCAATTCAATAACGATGCGCATGCCGTCGCGATCGCTCTCGTCGCGAATATCGGAAATATCGTCAACAACCTTATCGTTCACCAGCGCGGCAATGCGTTCAATCAGGCGAGCCTTGTTCACCTGATACGGAATTTCCGTAACAATGATCGCCTGTTTCTCTTTCGTAACATACTCAATGGCAGCTTTCGCCCGCATCATAAAGCGCCCGCGACCGGTACGATAAGCTTCGGCGATGCCGCTGCGTCCGTGAATAATTCCGGCCGTCGGGAAGTCCGGCCCCTTCACAATTTGCAGAATTTCCAGCAACGTCGTCGCTGGATTGTTCACCAAGGTAATCGCGGCATTCACAATTTCCGTCAAATTGTGCGGCGGAATCTTCGTCGCCATACCCACGGCGATGCCATCCGAACCATTCACCAGCAGATTCGGAATGCGCGTCGGCAAAACATCCGGCTCAACTTCGTTGCCGTCATAGTTCGGACTAAAATCGACCGTATCTTTATCCAGATCTTCCAACAGCGCCGACGCCACACGCGTCAAACGAGCTTCCGTGTAACGATCCGCGGCGGGCGGGTCGCCATCGACCGAGCCAAAATTTCCTTGACCATCCACCAGCGGATAGCGCATGGCAAACGGCTGCGCCAACCGCACCAGCGCGTCATACACGGCCAAATTGCCGTGCGGATGGTACTTACCCATCACGTCTCCGACGATCCTGGCGCACTTACGCGTGGATTTATTCGGGGCCAGCCCCATCTGCTGCATCGTGTACAGAATGCGCCGATGCACAGGCTTCAATCCGTCGCGAACGTCAGGCAGCGCGCGCCCAATAATCACCGACATCGAGTAGTCGAGATACGAGCGCCGCATCTCGTCTTCAATGTTGATCGGAACAATATTCGCAGCGCCGGGAACGCCCGAGTCGCCGGGGGGAGGAGTCAAAGGAAGTTCAGGATTCTTGTCGTCAGCCATGGTTGGTCAGTAAGCCTTTTGTGGTGAGTTCTTTAGTATTGCGAGTTCCGTGTTGTCAGCGCACTTTGTCATTCTGAGCGCAGCGAAGAATCCCTTTGAACACCAACAGTCTTTCCTGCAATAGGGATCCTTCGCTGCTGCTCAGGATGACAAATTTAATTTTGAATACGGCTTGTCATCCCGAACGGTTTTATCGCGAGGAATCCGCTATTTCTCCACCAGTTTTGCAGCCCCGCCAAATTCGATAAATAGCTGCATTTTCAGGTGGTTAGTCGCTGTTCGGACTGGATAAATTATACCATGCGCATGGAGCTGGATTCGTACCTTATCAGGCTACCTGGCCAAATTGGTCAAGTCGCTCGATGGCGTTACAATCTGGACAATGACACCGCCAGAAGTCATTCTCGACCGTTGGGTAAGAACACAACTCTGCCACAAAGATTACCTAGGCAAGCTAGCGTTTGAACAAGTAGAATCGCCATCGTTTCGCTCATTCTTGTCCCTGATCCAGGAGACGATGAATGAGGCACTCCGATTGGAAGGCATAAATGCGTCAGGTGGTGTCGAACACCCGCCCTTTCATTTTGATTACCTTGAAGTAACGCGTGGAATCAGGAATGCCCACGCATTTCAGTATGGGGGCTTCTCGTTCATCGCTGTCACCTTGCCTCTGGTTGAATTGCTTTGGAGTATTTCGGAACGGCTCAGCCGATCATCACTAGTCTTGCAACTACTTCGTCTTAATCCTGAAGAGTTTGACGTGGATGCTCTCCACGGATTGCTGTTTAGACTTCAGTTGGTATTCCTCGTTTCTCATGAATACACCCACCACGTCCACCGACACTGCGTAGAAACCAGGGAGTGTGGGATTGGCGTCTGGACCGAATTTCTACAGGATGCGATGGGCGGAAACCTAAATTGTCAAGCCCAAGAGATTGATGCGGATGGATATGCCGCCTATCTCGTTTTGGCGCATCTTCTGGGTGGAGAGGGTCGGCAAATCACACTGTCTCAAATGAATCGGGCCGACATACCTGATGCGGACGCCGACGAGCTTCTTCTCACGTGTTTTTTCTTGGCCGTAATGGCGTTCTTTTGCGCCTTGTGGGACGAACGTATCAACATGGCGTCTGTGTACCAGCTGACGCATCCTCCGCCGCCGGTCAGAATCAAATATGCAATCCAGGTTGTAGAGATGTGGTGCGGGCAAAACGGCTCTGCTCCGCTCAGTTCCGCAAAATTTCAATCGTTATTCCACGCCGCCGCCGAAGCAATTGGGGGAACTGGGAAACAGGCATGGGATCTCCACATGTCATTCCTTCGAAGCGCAGACGGTGCTCAATATGATCGGCAATTGTTTGAGGAATTCGAGGTGCATCGCCAAAGGGGGACGAGTAGCGGTCGAAGCCAGAACATTCCGGCCCCATCAGGACTTAGGTTTCATTCCCCTTTTCTTCGTTGACACAGAAATTATTTGCTCAAATGGAATGAGAGTGCTAGAGTTTCGGCATTATGAAATGGCTAGCTGCGTGCCAATTTTTTCGTCCTTTGCCATCGTGAAAGATCTCGACGTACCACCGCGCAGCTCGTGGATATTAGATTACACGGTCGGGAGAAAAGGAATGAGGCCGCATTGATGTTTACAAAATGGCTGTCTGTTCTGCTGGTGCTAACTGCCAGCGGTTGCGCCGAGGATCTTAAGAACTGTCTCATCATCAAGCATGCGAGCGTGTCCCAGCAGTTCTGGGTCAGCGGCGCAAACTGGAAATATGTCGCCGGAGAATTCCCGCCAGGCATGAAATGGAAGAGCAACGTCACTGACCGATACGTCCGCAAAATGAAGGAATCAGGATGGAAAGTGCTGACTGTCCCCGAGAAATATTCCGCTGCGGACTTAGAATTTGCCCAAAAACAGTGTACGCCCGAGGTCAAGTAAGACGCGCTTCTGGCCCTTGATAGCACTGCCGATAGTCAGCACCGTCCCAAAGATAAACCTCCTGGCGATACTAGTTCGTACGGCAGGATGCGCGAGCCTCTAAAATCCCGCCGGCCTTTCCCCCACAACCCCAAAGATTTTCTCCAGCGCCAGCCCCGCGCTGCCGAGCGTTCCTTCATCGAACAGGCGTCCAATCAGCGTGACGCCGTGCGGCACGCGGCGTGGTGGCGAGAACTTTGGTAGAGGATGCTGCGGGTCGGGCGCCCAATCGCTGCGGGCTTGCGAGACCTCTACGAAGCCAGCGCGCAGGGTGAGCGACGGGTGTCCTGTGAAGTTGCTGATGACGAGCATTTCGTCGCGCAGGGAGGGCACCAGCAGCAGCTCGACTTCGGAGAAGATGCGCGCCATCTCCTCGGCAACCTTGCGGCGAAGGCGGTCGGCTTGCACGAAATCCACGGCTGACAAGAAGCGCGCCTGGCGAAAGATGTTTGGCCACGCATCGGAGACTTGCGCCTTGAGTTGGTCGACGCCTCCGCTCAGCGTCAGCTCTTCGAAGGCTGCGGCGGCCTCGGCGAAAAGGATGATGTTGAGCGAATCGTAGGGCCAGTCCGGCAGCGAGACTTCGACCGGGTGCATCCCTACTGTTTCCAATGACTTAAGTGCTACGCGGTCGACCTCGGTGGCGGGAGCTTTCTGCATCCATTTGGGAAAATAACCAACTCGGAGGCCTTTTACACTCAAATTCGCGTCGAAGTCTACATATGCAGAGTTAGCCCGATTTTGCGCGGTATTTCCGCCAAATCCATCACCCTCAAAATGATTCTGCAGGCTCGCCAAGTCGCCAACCTCAGGCCCTGCAATGACTTGCAGCACTAATAGCGTGTCTTCCACCGAACGCGCCATTGGGCCTAATTTATCGAGCGACCAGCAAAGCGTCATGGCACCCGTTCGAGGCACGCGACCGAAAGTTGGTCGCAAACCTGTCACTCCGCAGCGCATTGAGGGGCTAATAATACTGCCCCCCGTTTCGCTGCCGATGGAGAAGCCTACGAGTCCTGCGGCGGTGGCGGAGCCGGGGCCAGCGCTTGAGCCTGAGGAGCCTTCTTCCAGCAGCCAGGGATTCATGGTCTGACCGCCAAACCAAATGTCGTTGAGCGCCAGCGCGCCCAGGCTTAGTTTCGCAATGAGAACGGCTCCCGCCTCGTCGAGCCGCCTGACCACCGCCGAATCTTCTTTTGGAACGCGGTTGCGAAATGGCTCCGCACCGTAGGTCGTCGGAATGCCGGCGGTATCGAGTAGATCTTTAACGCCGAACGGAATGCCGTGCAGCGGACCACGATATTTTCCGGCGGCAATTTCGGCATCGGACTTCTTGGCCCGCTCCAATGCGTGGTCGGCGGTTAACGTGATCACGCAGCGCAGCTTCGGATCGAACTGCGCGATGCGTTGCAAGTAAATCTGCGTGAGCCGTGTGGATGTGAGCTTGCGTTGTTCAATCCATCGCGAGAGTTTGGTGACGGGCGCGAAAGCGATGTCGGTGTCGCTGGTCGGCAGCGGCCCGGGGTCGGTGGTGCTGCGGACGAAGCGGTCGCGAGCCGTTGCCAACTTCGTACCTGGCAGCACAGGATTCCACTGCGTCGCCGGAGCCAGCGTCGATTCCAGTTCCACCTTGCGCGGCCCGGTGCGACGTTCGTAGATCGCAGCCATATTCGGACGCCAGCTCTTCGCCGCAACGGCGATGTCACTCTCCGACATCTTGATCTGCACCAGCTTTTCCGCCTCTTCAATGGTTGAAGGGAAAATTTCTGGGCCAACCAGCGGCCCGGTGCCGAATGCGGTGGGCGCGCCGGGAACTTCCAGTTGCTGCGGTTGCGGATCCTGCGCGAAAACTTTAGGCGCGACGGCGGCACCAATCAAGCCCGCGGATGTGACAGATAGAAACTCCCTGCGCGAATTCTTCATAATTGGTCGATTCCTCTTGCGGACATTGTAGCCAGCCTACAGCAATCCCAGGTGGTCGGGATACTTGGCTTGCAGGGAGCTCAGCAAAACTTCGAACTCCGGGAGGGAGTGTAAATTCTGGAGGCACGAGTCGTTGGCGAAGAGCGGCCAGCAAGCGAACCCAGTGCTCACGCTGCGCTCCAGCCATTCGAAGGCTGCGGCTGGCTGGCGAAGAACGGCGAGGGTACCTGCGATTTGATAGTAGGTATGGTGCGCGTGACCAAAAGATTTCGGGCTGGCACAGGCTTTTGCCATGCGCTCCATGGCTCGGTCGTCCTGGCCCCTCATGGCGTAGAAGAGCCCTTGCAGGCTGACAACCATGGGTTCGTCGGGCAACATCTGCACCGCTTTTTGCAGAAGCATTTCCGCCTCTTTCCAATCGCCAGTCATCATCGCAGGCTGCGGCGCAAAGTAAACGGGATACTTGTTCTCCGGAGTCTCGGCGAGCCATGCAGCAATTTCTTCGCGAGCCAAGTCATACTCTCGATTCCAGATATAAGCTTGCACGATGCTGTGGCTCACCGCCTTCTTAGGGTGGAACGGGCGTCCTCTCTCGTACATCGCACAAGCGTGGTCAAGCAGGCCGATGTGGGCCAGAATTGTCCCCAGTCGGTTATAGGCGTGCGGCAGATTGGCCTGCAAGGCAATGGCTCGGCGCAGTTCGGCAATGGCTTCCAGGTGCTGAAAGTTCTTGGAGGGGCCCCACAGCAGAAAGGCGTTCGCGACGTGACCCTCCGGCAAATTTGGATCTAAATCCAAGGCACGGCGGCAATGAAACTCCGCCCTCTCCAGCCAAACCTGGGCGGGATCGAGCTCGAAGTGGCGGCTGGCATAGACGAGCGAGAGGGTGGCATGGGCCAAGGAGAAGCCGGGGTCTCGCGCTACTGCCGCACTCAAGCGTTGCGCCGCTTCGTCCAGCAAAGCGGGATCGCCGGATGAGCTGAGCCGGTAGCCGCGCATGAATTCCGAATACGCGATTGGATCCTTGCTGTGCCGCGGGCGCGGATGAGCTACTTGCGGACGCAGCGGTCGATTCAGTGCACTCGCAATTTGCCGTGCGAGATCGTTCTCAAGTTCGAACATGTGATTGAGATCGAGATTACACTTGCGCGCGAAGCATGCGCTTTGCGAGTGCAGGTCCAACACTTCCAACGAAAGATGCCATTGCGCTTTCGATGCGCGTATCGCGCCATGTACGACGAAGCGCACGCCGAGACGCAGGCCCGCTTCAGCGGCTGCCATCTCCGCGGGCAGGTTTAGCGCTGCCGAGGTCGGCAACACATCCACGCCTTGAAGATTGCCGAGTCGCGACACCAGCGCATCCGCTAACCCGACACACACGCCCTGGTCGTCGGTTACGCCGCCGACAAGAACTAGCGGTAGAACGGCAAGCGACGACCGATCACTTAATGTTGAAGAGGGCCGGCGGCTGGCTTCGCCAAATGAACCTTGTTCGGAATTCAACGACTGAGCGTGCGCTCCGACTAAACGCACTGGTCCGACGAATCGATAGCCCTTGCCGACGACCGTTTCCAGGAAGCGCGGATTCGCCGCGCCATCGCCTAACGCTGCGCGAATCTTTCGCACAATGTTATTGATGTTTGGTTCGGTGTCGATGAAAAGATCGGAGCGCCATAGTCTCTTGACAATCTCTTTGCGCGAAACCAGCTGGTCCCTTCGACTGACCAGGAAAATCAGCAGGTCCATAGGCTTCTTTTCGAGCTTCACACGCCGTCCGTGGCGCCGGAGTTCGTAACGTCCAAGGTCGAGCTCGATTTTTCCGGCTGCGCTTTTCTTACTCCGCATGATGGCTCTTTTTAGGAATTATCCCCTAAGGTTCAATAGTTTACGCCGATATACAAAAGATATGGAAAAGTTATCCGGTTTCAATTGAAACGGCTCCGGCATTGTGGGAACATCCGGAGAGATCAGTAATCGAAGATCAACATCTAAAAATCAGATCGAATAAAAGATCAACCTCGAACAACGGAGACAGTTACCATGAAACGGAACATCTATCTTGTAATTAAGGTGCTAGGACTCGTTTGCCTGACAGGCGCGGTCCTTACACTTGGAGCCCAAACAGCTTCTACTGAAAAACATGCGTTCACGCCCGATGCCATTCCTTATGGCCCGCCACCTCCTTTTGTGGCCCCGGGCGCTCAACTTGCAGTACTGGAGGGAGATCCCGGCGCTCCGACCGGTGGATACACGGTGCGTCTAAAGATGCCGGACGGCTACCGCATTGCGCCGCACTGGCATCCGCTGCGCGAAAACGTGACCGTGATTTCTGGAACCTTCAAGGTTGGCATGGGAGATCATTTTGACGAAAGCAAGATGGCACTTTTCCCCGCCGGCAGCTTCGCCTACCTGGATCCCGATATGCATCACTACGCCATGGCGAGCGGGGAAGTAGTCGTGCAGGTTCACGGCAAATCTCCGCTGCAGTTCAACTATGTGAACGCGAGCGACGATCCCAGCAAGAAGAAGTAGTAGCAGAAAGCCAGGGAAAATCCGAGTGAATTGGCGGCGAACCTGACCTGCTTGCAATCTGGTTCTCTCTGGCTGCACTGTAACCTAGGCTAAATCGCCGATTGGCCCCAGCTGCTTTATGCGTGTGTTTGGCGGGCCTGTCGTGTTTGCTCAAATCCAGGCATTGTAATAGGCTGCTCCCCAGTCTCGCCGCTACTGCGAGTTTCTATCAGGAGTGCCCCATGCGCAGATCTTTACGCCTCTTGTCGTTGCTGGCAGGCATCACAATTCTTGGTTTTGCCGTTCCCAGTTTTGCCCAAACCCTTCCAACCTTTACCCATGTCTTCGTGGTCCTCGAGGAGAACACGAACTATTCAAGCGTGATTGGCAACAAGTCGATGCCCTTCCTGAATGGCTTGGTGGGCAAGTACGGGTTAGCCACGCAGTACTACGCCAACACTCACCCCTCGATCGGCAACTACTTCATGCTGGCGACAGGACAAATCATCACCAACAATGACAATTTCTCCGGCACGGTGAAGAACGACAACGTCGTACGCCACCTGCTGGCTGCGGGTAAAACCTGGAAGGCTTATGAGGAAGACCTCCCGATGGCGGGCTACACCAAGCCCGATGTGGCCAACTACGCACGGCGGCATTGCCCTTTGTCTTATCTCTCCGATGTGGTCAACAGTCCGGCGCAGAAGCTGAACCTGGTACCGTTTACTCAATTCGCGAAGGACCTGGCGAGCAACAGCTTTCCGCACTACTCTTTCATCACTCCTAACCTGTGCAACGATGCACATGACTGCTCGCTGGCCACCGCGGACAAGTGGTTGAACACCAACATGAACCCTCTTATCCAGAGTCCGAGTTTTAGGAACGGCGATCTGCTGATTATAGTTTTCGACGAATCCGCTTCCGATAACGCTCATGGCGGAGGGCGTGTGGCCTGGGTAGCAATCAGCCCGAAGTTTTCCAAGAGCGCTTACAAATCCACAACACTCTACCAGCACCAGAACACGCTGCGGCTCATGATGCAGGGGTTGGGATTGACCAGCTATCCGGGAAAAGCTCAGCTAGCTTCCAACATGGTGGAGTTCTTCAAGTGAAATAAAATTTCTCTTCCGCCAGATGCTTGGACAGCACAGCAATGAAGAAAGGACGCGCACCGTTAAGGAGCGCGTCCAGTCAGCTACCCGAGTTCAAAACACTGTCCTACTGGTCTCCTTGTGCATCCACGTTGCTGGCCTGGTTTAAGTCAACAGAATTGCCCCAGACCACACTGGATCCAGCAGGTTGGCCGCTGCCGCCTGTGGAATTGCCCCACACCACGCTGAAGCCGGCGACCGTATTGTTGCCCCAGACGACGGAGTTGCCCCAAACCACAGAGTTACCCCACACGACGGAGTTACCCCAAACCACAGAGTTTCCCCAGACGACCGAATTGCCCCAGACAACAGAGTTTCCCCAGACAACGGAGTTCCCGTTGACCAACCCGACCGTGCCGGTCGCCGCGTTATAGACCGCTGCCGGCGAGAGTGCAGCGCCAACGTTTGTAGGAGCTACGTCATTGTTTTGCAACGCGGCATTTACATCCAGATAGCCCGATCCCACCGTAAACATATCGTAATACGATGTATACGTTTGCCCTGTAACCGGGTCTACGGCAACCGAGGAGGTAGGAAACGTCTTGTAAGCCGCCTTCATCATGCGGGCCTTGAGTTGATCCGGCGTCAGACTGGCATTTTTTTGCAACAGCAGCACAGCGGCACCGCTTACAACCGGGGTTGCCATGCTCGTCCCGCTCAGAATGAAGTAGTCCGGCAGGTTGTTGTAGGTGCCGATCACGCGGTTGGCCGGATATGCAACATCCAGCGTGCTGCCATGATCGATAACGGATTTCACCAGGTTGCCCGGAGCCAGGATGTCGGGCTTCACCACGTGATCGTAGCTGGTCGGACCCTTCGAGCTATAGCTGGCGATCAAGTCGTCGGTCCGGGCTGCGGTCCCCATGCTCTTCATGGCTCCGACCGAGATCACATAGGGGTCGTTGCCTGGCGAGGTGATGGTTCCGTAGCCGTTGCTGCCGTTGACGCTCAAGCGCCCATAGTTGCCGGCCGCCACCACCACGACAATGCCCGCTCGCCACGCCGCTTCCACGGCTTGGCACAGCGGGTCGTTGGCGTAGTAATCCCAGACGGGACGCCCGAGCGACAAGTTGATTACGCGGATGTTGTACGTGCTTTTCAGCGCGACAGCCCGTTGGATCGCGGCGATAACATAGCTGTCGCTGCCGCCGCCATTTTGATCGAGAACGCGTAAGTCAATCAAATTCACGTTGGGAGCCACACCACGATATTGCCCGTTGGAGAACTTACCGTTGCCTCCGAGAATGCCCGCGACGTGCGTACCGTGACCATAGGTGTCATACACGGTGTTGCCGTTCGCGTCTTTAATGCTGGTGCCGGTAAAGTCCTGGTGATAAAGAACCCGCGAACCACTCCCGTTGCTCGTAAAGAGATCGGCGTTTGTGTCGTTGATTCCGCTGTCAATCACGGCGACGGTAAATCCGCTGCCGTCATAACCGGACTGGAACGCTGTATCCGCTCCAACGGCTGCGTTGGTAAGGTCGTCCGCAGCCTTCAGTTTGTGGTCAGGGCTTATGAATGCGACCTCAGCCGCCCCAGCCATCTCCCGTAAGGCACTCACAGGGACGGTGAAGACGCCAGCCTTCACTAGATCGAGGCGGTTGTGCAGGAAGCCGCCCAGATTCTGCACTCGCGCCAGATGGCTGTTGGCTGCAACCTGCTTGAATTGCACGATAACGCGCACCGTGCGGCTGGAAGATGCATTTCCTGGTTGTGCCGAAATCTTGGCAAGCTCTGGCGAGAGTTTGGCACTTGACATTGCAACTGGACTGAGCTTCTCGTTTGTAGTCTGAGCGAGAACGGGGGTGACCATCGCGATAACCATCGCGCATACCGCAATCAGAGCGTTGCCCCAAAACGACGCTCGGCGGACATTGGAAGTTTCACTTTTCTTTTGAGTAGTTTGCACAGGTTCCTCCACAGCGACCGTCGCTGAGAGCCGACGGTCTGTGCAAAGATGTGCACACTGAATTCCGAATTGGGAAGACGTTCTAAGTTGCTGATTCAGAAAAGATGGGCATTGGAGCGCAGGAACGGAGAAAATGATTGCTGCCGAAATACTGGCAAAAGTGCCGAATGGCGCAACCGGGTTGGGCGCGCCGAGGGCTGGCGGCTATCCCAAGAAGCCGAGCGGTGCTCCTAAATCAATTTCCGGGTTGCGCAACTGGAAGACGGAAATCCATCCCGCGCGTGTCGTTCGCTTTTGTGGTGGCGGCGATATCGAGATCTGAGATAGCAATTCGCCGCTTGCCGGAAGTGAAGTCGTAAAGCTGGTCTCCCACAATTGCATAGTTTGTCACTTCTTCGTTGCGGCCATCGCGAAAGACGAGGACGGTTTTGGGTTCAATCGCTGGAGCCGACGCTGAGGACTCCGGTTCCGGCTTGGCTGCAGTCTCACGCGGTTCAGAGGCTAGATCTTCGCGCAACCGGGCGGCATGAGCTTGGCGGGCGGACTCCCGCTCCAGGCGGTCTTGCTCGGCGGCGCGGCCTTCATCGTAACCACGGTCGTAAGCCCGCTCGGCGGAGGCGCGGCGACGAGGACCGCGGCGATCAAAGATTGTAGGCCCGCCGCCATCTTCGCCATCCTCGTTCGCAGTGTCGGAGGACACAACTACTTCAGGCTGCACGACTAGATAGGACGGCGTGTAGGTGGGCGTGTAGATTGGCACATAAACAGGGAAGCCGTGCGCAGGGTGCTGGAAGTTCCCCTGGAAACCTGTGAAATTTGGAGCCACCGAGATTCGCGTCTGCGCACAGCACTGGAACCCCTGCGGCCCCAGCGAAGTGATGCTGGCTGCCACGCCGGGCGCGGAATTTTGGCTTCCGCCAAAACCGAAAGAAGTGACAGAGGGGGCGACGCCATGAATCTGGGCGACGCCAAGACAGGTGGCAAAAACGACCATCAACAGGAGCGAGGTGACTGGCCTCATAGGGATACCCTCCGCAGCTTCTCTCAAAATGATACTCCTGTTTGTGGTAGAGGGAAAACTGCCATTCGGTGGGCGGCGAGTGGGTGTGCAAGGCGCGACACCGAGCCAAGCCACAAGCTCTAAGCCCTCCAGTGGAAGGGGTTCGAAAATGTGGGGAACGTCCCGGCAGTGTCCTAGGTTCCCGACACGGTTATCTCATCAGCCTCCTGGGGAAGCCCGAGGCCAGTTCGTTCGGGGTTACTTCAATTTTGTTTCCTGAACCCAGAGCAACTTCCAGTCGTTTCCAGCCTGCAACCAGACTTCGCCGTAAACGGCTTTCATTTGAATGGGCGCGTTGTCGTAAGTGCCGCTATATTCGGCGGTGTAGGTCATTACAACGCCGCCGCTGCCAACCGGTCTAAGCTTGAAGTCCTTGAGTTCGTAACGGACAAGGTTGAAGTGGTCCATCTCGGACATTTCGGCGTCTTTACCGAAGATGCCATCGGCGTCGTTCGTCACTTCGGCAAAGTCGTGCGCCAAGATGGCTGCGAATGCCTTCTTGTCCCTGTTTTTGTAGTCTTCCCAGGCTTTTCGAATCTTGGCTTCAAGAACTGTTGCAGAGGCGGGCGTGGTGGTAACGGGTTTCTTATGCTCCTGCGCGGAAGCTGCCGCGAGCAGGAGTAGACAGATGGCAATAGCCAGTATTCGTTTCATCATTCGCTCCTGACTGGATCGGAGGACATTATAGCGGACAGCCGCAATCAGTTGCGATCTTTCAGCAGCAAGCGACGAGCCGAAGAGCCTCCTGTTGGATCGCTGGTTCGCGCCCGAAACCTGCGAGCCAGAAGAACCTGGGAACAGACGGAACGTTCCCCGGTTTTTCGTCTCAAATAAATATGGGGAACGTCCCGTCTGTCCCTAGGTTTCCTAGAATGGACCACCCGCCTAGGTAAAGATCAAAAGCCTGGGCCACCCGGCCTGCAAAGGGGTTTGACAACGTTTCCTATTTCTTCTACAATGTGAGCATGAAGAAAAGGAACAAACCTTCGGGAGAGTCTGAGGTAGGGGGGCTGCCACCGTTAGGCGAGTTTGAGCAGCTCGTACTGATGGCAGTGATCCGTCTCGGGTCTGAAGCCTACGGCATGAGAATCCACCAAGTGTTGAAAACAACAGCAGGTCGAAAGTCCTCATTCGGCGCGCTGTACACGACGCTTGATCGGCTAGAAGACAAAGGCTATGTTTCGTCTTCCGTGGGTGAGTCAACGCCGGAGCGCGGCGGACGCGCCAAGAAGTACTTCCAAATCGAAGCACCCGGGTCGGCGGCCCTAAGAGAGAGCTTGAATGCGATTTCGCGAATGGCAAAAGGCCTGAAGCCGTCGATGGGGGCAGCGCTGCTGAGGGCAAATGGTCTCATGCTGCTGATGGAAGGAGCGCAATGCTAACTCGTCGCCTGTTTGGGAACAGCCTCATGCTCTGTATCACTGTCGCGGCGGTGATTGTCCTGCTTATCATGGGATACCGTGAAGGTGGGCGCTTTTTCTTGATTTCTCTTGTTTGCACAGAGGGTGGGACATTGCTGATCGCCCTTATCTACTTCATTGTGATTCGGACGAGGCGCGGCCAAGTAACCCAACTGCGCTTGGGCGAGGAGTTCCCGCATGAAGAGGGGGCGGATTCTCTTCTGCGCCCAGGCAGAGAGCACACGCGGAGCCCACCGGCAATATCCGGTCAGGAATCCACGCGCCCACCCAGTTCAGCTAAATTTCTTCTGGTGTTGATAGTCCCCCAGCGCGATGAGGCTTTGATCGGAGACTTAGAAGAACGCTACAACTTTGCCGTTGCAGAGCTCGGCGTCAGGGCCGCACAACGTCAGTACTTGTGGGAAGTGTTGAAAGAAGTGGTCCCGCTTGTGTGGGCAAGAATTGAGCAGATCGCAAAGGTTGTTGCCGCCCTTGATCGGCTACGACGCCTATTCTTCTCCTAAATATGACACCGGGGGCGAGCCAGCCCGCCGCACGTCCTCCCGCCCTAGTGTTACCAATTTCGAAAGGGAATGTCGGAACTACGGGCTTTCGCCGCGACAAGGCTTTGGCTGTCGAGCAAGCTTTGCATGGATCGGCGGGCGGGTGGCCGAGTCTTTGATCGCTCTGGCAAGGTGGCCCATTCAAGCCTTCTTTTTGCTTGAGTGGGGATGTTGATCTTCCTAATTCTGTCATCGCAACCAAAGCGATCAGCGCGAACGCGATGGGAACCGGAGTGGAGGGGCCCGTTGTGACGTCAGTCAGCCGGAGGAACCGTAGAGATCGAGTCGTAGTGAGGGGCGCACAAAACGCGAACAAGCGGCGTGAACACTCTGTCCAACTGTCGAACTGCCCCACTCAAGCCAAAAGAGGGCTTGAATGGGCCACCTGCCTTTGCTTTGGAGCGCAAGATGAAATGCTTCTCGTACACCGACGAGTCGGGCAATTCGGGCCAGAATCTGTTCGACCCGGCGCAAGAGACTTTCTGGACTGGAACACTAATCGCATTCGCCGATGCCGATACCAAGTACCGCACCGTCCAACGGGAACTACTTAGCGCGGTGAACATGGCCGAACTGCACGGTGCAGAACTGGGGTTCGGACGTATTGAAAAAATTGCCGAACGCCTTGTTGCCTTCATTCGTGAGAAGAAACTCCGGTTCTCCTTTGTAAGAGTGCACAAGCCTCACTTGGCAGCCACGAAGATGTTCGACTTGGTATTTGACTCGGGAAACAATCCGGCTGTGCCGAATCTCGCATACGGTGTGCGTCAATTGCGCCTCATCAATCTAATGCATTTTGAACAACTGTTGGCGGAAGAAGACCTGAAGGAGTTTTGGAGCCTATTCCAGGCTCAAGATGCAGGTCGGTTTGGAGTACTGCTTTCTGAAATTCGAGTTCGCGCATCCGTCGCACCCTATGATTCCCGCAGCTTGCAAATACTCAACGACGTGCTCAAATGGGCTAGCGGTCACCCCGAGGCGGTGTTGGACCCATTCGGTGAGTCTGATTCTCCGAATTTCGTTGCATTCACCGCACTATTTCAGCACTTGCATTCTTTCCATGAGGCAGAAGGACATGTTATCGGATGTTTTGTGCATGACGAGCAGGACCAGTTCGTGCCGTCATTCACAAGGGCTTTCGAGTTTCTTACCTAGTTCAAGGGAGAAATGGAGCCGATGTCGATCATCTCCGACATCGCACCAATCGCCAGTTTCGAGTGTTCGCTTGAGGTACGTTCGTCCGCTTCGAGCTTTGGACTTCAGCTTGTGGACGTCTGCATGTGGTTAGTTATGCGGGTTGTCGAACGAGGAGATCGACCCAAGGGGGCCTGCGCCAAACTGTTTCAGTGCCTCGTTGAGCGGAGTTGGATCAACGAATACGACTTCAGGACTCTCGTGAGACAGGTGGAAGAAGGTGCGAGGCATGTGGAGGACTTACCGCTTACACCGGAGGATCTCGAACGTGGCAAAGCGATTAGGGAGCAACTCGAAGACGCGCGGCGCAATAGGATGCTGAACGGCTAACCAAATTACTGGCGGGTGGCCGAGCCTTTGATCTTTCTGACCCAAGCGGGACAAAAGGGTGCCCCATCCTTCGTTTTTTGAAGGGTGGGAGTCGACACGGTTGAAGCTATAGTTCTTCCCGTCAACTACGATCAAGCACTGCATGGGAGGAGTCTCTGCCCGACCGAGGCGTGCGGGAGATAGAGGGATTGCTCGCCTTCGCCAAGAGCGCTCAGGGTCGGAATGACAATAAATCTAGAACAAAGGCTGGGTCGCCCGCGCAGGGGCGGAAGCCCGATTCATATCGGCTGCTCAACGCGGCGCTGAAGCGCCGCTCTACCACGTTGGGTTAGAGTTTGGATTGGAATTCCTCAGGGGCTGAAGCCCGCGTGTCTCTTGAGGTTGATGGCACGACTGAAGTCGTGCCCTTCCCGCAGAGCGCCTCCAACGCGAATCCTCAGGAGAGGCGGGGAAGTCTCGACGTCGAATTTGTTTGCCCTCAAGGGCTGAAGCCCGGCCTCTTTCGGGTCTGAAGCGGCACGGTTGAAACCGTGCCCTTCCCGGGTGCGATTGATGGACGGATTTTTTGCGGCACCGAGGAAAGCAGATTCCTCGCCGCGCTTCGGAATGACAATCGTTTTGGGGACTGGCAAGTTTCCAGCGGAGCAAGCTCCGCTGCCACACGAGCGTCGCTTTCACACTAGATCCTGTGACTAAGAACGGCGAGCAGGAATGCTCGCCCTAGACGACCGGGAACGGGCGGCCTCAGCGAAGAGCAGATTCCTCCCCTTCGCAAAGGGCGCTCAGGGTTCGGAATGACAAGCGTTTTTGCGATCCATACCTCGTGAATCTGGCCGTCTCTTTCGCAGCACCCATGTTGTCATGCAGCGATAATCCTGGACGATCGTCGTCTTGATCGGATCGACGAGGATGGCTTTCATTTCTTCGGTGAGTTCCAGAAGCATTTCCTCATCCACCAGGAACCACACCGAACCATCTCCAATAACGTAGCTGCCACCCCCTGCCGGCTCGAAGTCCATTCCGATTCTGGAACCAAGGCGACAGAAGAGCATGCCTCCCGGCCTGAGGGTCCGCCACAATTCAGAGAGCATTTTCTTGAAGTGAGCCTCATCTTGCGCAAAGTGGAGTACGGAGTTGCAGATCACGACATCAGCGAAGGAATCCGGGAAAGGCATCTGCTCAATCGGCCCCACTTGGAAGTTTTCGGCAGGAAGTCCAGTTTCCAGAGACGCCGACAGACTACGAACGTGTTCTACCGCTTCGAGGCTTGAATCCAGCGCAAATATCTCGCAACCTTCTCGCAAGAGATGCACGAGGTTGCGGCCGTATCCGCACCCGGCGTCCAGCACCCGCATTCCAGGGGCGATATTTCCTCGAAGGATTTGATCGAAGACGTAGATGTCGATCTGTCCA
>JAYVEP010000059.1:0-5872 GCA_043749225.1 Acidobacteriaceae bacterium | reverse complement strand
GTCGTCGTGTAGCACACAAGCAGTTTAGATTCCGGCCAGTCGAAAAGCCAGTGCTCACAGTTCTAAATCACGGAGTGCGGGGCACCTGCCGATTTTTCAACCAAGACTCGATGCTCAGCGAGCGTTACCGCGCCGGGCAATAAGCCTTGCTTGTGTGCTCAAGCAATGGGGGAGAGGGAGGGATTCGAACCCCCGATACCCTTTCAGGTATGCCGGTTTTCAAGTACACAAGTGGGTTCTGATCCGTTTAGAAAATTCTCTACTCTACTTGATTTTTCAACAGCTTACAAGCCAAACGAGTTGCACCACGATGACCCGTTTCGCTCGGTTTTGATCATAGAGCTACTACAGTTTTACTACAGCGTTTCTGAACCGTTAAGCGTTCCTCTCCAGTCTGCTAACGGGATGGTGAGTGTAATCGCCTGGTTTCGACAGTTGACTTCCGGTTTGTCCTTCGACCTCAGCGGAAGATCGCTGCTTGAACGGGGTGCAGATCACGTACGGGCAGTTATCGGATGGACTTCAGCAGACGGTATCGGTCGAGGGTGATTTCGGCACGGATGACAGCGACCGCGGCAGGATAGCGGAGACGCGCAAACGCGACCCAGGCATCCCGGTAGGTCTGCCAAGCTTCTTCCACACTGGAGAGATGGCCGTCCGTGACGGCCCCCTGATCGGTCGATTCCTTTGTTTGCATTCGTAACTGCTGGAGCTTTTTGACGTATTCGCGATGCAGCAAGGCATCGGCCATCGTGATTTGATTGTCAGAAAGCACGGGCCACTTCTTGCGCTCGAAGTGAACTACCTCCGTGTGAAAGAGATCTTTGAGGATGCCCTGTGACCCGACGGTTCGTATAGCGCGGATGGTGCCGCCTTGATCCACCTCGGAGGCATGTGCCTCGATGTATGCATTCTGGGCGGCAAGGAGCTTTTCGAAAGCTGGCTGTTGCTCTGGAGTCATGGAGGATTTCAGTGAGTTGTAGTAACGACTTCTGCTGTCATCTTCGATTTCGGATTCGTAACCACTGCAAAAGGTCATCGTAAGGGTTGACGCGGCATAGTCGCAGAATTCGAAGAGTCCATGAGCGCGAGGTGAACCGTTAAGTTTCGCGATGTCCGGCATCGCTAGCGTTGCCGTTCGTTTCTCGTACTCGCAGGCGAGGCGCATGGCTAGCGGGATGTCTCGCTTGACTCCCGCACCGTTGAAATAAATATCGGCGAGGATGAGCGAGCCGCCGACGATCCAAGCAGTGGGTTCCTCCCTGTTTTGTCCGAGGTCTGCCTTCTGCGCAAGCCGCTCCTGCCATGCACATGCACGGGCTTCGGAGTAATTTACCGGCCGCTCGATGCCGCGATAAGAGCGGTAAGAAGCACAAGCCGGGGGTCTATTGGGGACGGAAGCTTTCTCTGCTTCTGCGGGCAGCGGAATGGATGCGTATGCGGAGCAGTCCACGGCACGTTCGGGGGATGTGGTCTGGCCGACAGCGACGGTCGCAAGCGCACAGTTCCCAACAAGAATGGCTGTCGTGAGGCCAAAGAGTTGCGTGAAGAGATGGCGCTCGCGAGACATTTGTAGGAAGTATATGCCAAGTGGATCAGACGGCAGGGCGGATCTCTGCGTGGCGTAATTCGTTGTTGGTGAAAAGCGGGGGAATCTCTCCGAGCCTCAATTGGCGTTAAATCGCCATTTCACTCATCATCCGAGTAGGGCAGCCTCGGGGCCGTTCAAGCAGGTCAATGAGCGAAATCGCCTGGTTGCAACACTCATGATTGCTGAAAGAGGTTGCCGCTCGATGTGTTTTGCTCTTGTCGGGCAGTTGGCCTAGCAATTAGAATTAGGTGCCATGGCAGGCATCCCTGAAAAGCACGATCCGGGTGGTAAGGTTCGACTAGCCGCACCCCCTGACGCGAAAAGCTTCGCAGTATTCGGCGGTCCGAATAAATGCTACCGCTATCAGCTTCGCAGAACGTGGGACAAGACAAAGCCGCATATCATGTTCATCATGATGAACCCGAGCCGTGCGGACGTAACAGAGGACGATCGCACCGTGGCGAAATGTTACCGGTTTGCGAAGACATGGGGTGTTTACGGCGGCATTTACGTCGGCAACACTTTCGCGTACCGTGCCACCGACAAAAAGCACTTGAGGGTCATCCCAGACCCTGTCGGACCAAAGAATGATGAGCACCTAATCGCGATGACAAAGCTCGCCGAAAAAGTCATATTTGCCTACGGCCAGCCAGGACACAGGAGTCTTCAAGACCGAGGCCAGCGCGTCGCCAAAATGCTAATCGGCACAGGCGTCAAGCCGTACGTCCTCAAACTCTCCAAAGACCGCACGCCGTGCCATCCGTTGTACCTCCGAAAAACTTGTGAACCCGTCCCATGGAAATTGTAGCGCCCCTATACCCATGATTGCCACCGCCTCAGTGGAGACGCTCGTAGTACCAGTCGGCAACATTCGTTGAGGGGCAATGGCAACCTTCCTGCGGTGGTTGTAACATCGCTATTACACTCACAATCACACCCGAAAATTACCCCATTCCCACTCAATTGACGTTAATTACCTATTTTTCAACGACATACAAGAGATTCTGCCCCAGTTGGCGTATAAACACTCTTTACCCCCCCACCCTACCCCAACCCCCATCCAACACCCAGGAATGCGCCTAGGGGCAAGGAAATCGCAGTAAACCACATGTCTGAGGCTCCACCCAACCCAAGAATTACACCTCTGTCCCCATAACCGTATGAAAACAGACAATTTATCCACTCGATGACTTCCCAAGAATCTAAACTTTTGGAATGAAAACGGAGCATAAACCGGCAGCGTTCAAGTGGGAAATTCGAGGCCAGCTTGCTCGGGGACGCAGACCCGGAATCGAAACTAAACGTGGGAGCCAAGTGCCGAAGCTAGTCGTTGACGCTTGGATCAGTGCAGCTAAAGCCCAAGGCATTCGCTCGATCATCTGTTTACTCGATGAACGCCAGCTCAGATTCTATGAAAACCTCGGAGTTGGTCTGGTTGCCTATCTCCGATCCAACGGTCTCAAAGTCATCCACATCAGCGCTCCAAACATGCGACAGCCGCCCCTGTCTGACGAGCACCTAATTGAAGCAGTCGCAGCCTACCACCGGCTGAAAAAACCGGTTTTAGTACATTGCAGCGCTGGTAATGGCCGCACGGGAATGGCGGTCAGGTACATCAAGCGATTTTTCCCGTCCTGAAGGCAAAACGCTCAAAGGACCAGCGAAGAATTGTTCCCTATTGGCAACACCAAAGAGGCTTTACTTCTTCAGGGCTCAAAAGAGCTGATGGGGCATTTGTAGATGCTGGCTAGGTGTAGCAATTCCTAAATCTACACGTCGTTCCCCGACTCGGACTTGGAAACGTATGCCTGAGGACGGCCAAAACCAGTGGTTACGAATACAGGCCCCTGTAGCAAGCGCCAAATCCCAACAACAATCGAAGCGGTGTGGGACATTGACGATTAGCGCCCAGAGTCCGTGAAAACGGAGTACGCTGGCGTAGTTCTCTGAGAAGGGGATTTCTTTCGTCAGGAGCGTTCATGTACCGCATTTGCGCCACTCTGATGTGCTGTTTGTTCGGTTCCATTGGGATCGTCGTAGCCCAAGATTATCCACGAGCCGACGTGTTCGGTGGCTACTCTTACCTGAACGTCGACACCCAAGGTCTTACGTCACGCCAAAACGCGAACGGATGGGAAGCCTCAGGTTCCGTCAACTTTAACCGATGGTTCGCAGTCGAAGGCGACGTCAGCGGCGCCTACAAAACCTACAGCGTGGTCGGCGTGAATACCACAGCAGCCGACTATTTATATCTTGGCGGCCCACGCATCAATCTGCGGCCCATATTCTTTCATGCACTGGTTGGGCGTGACCGGCTGTCAGATAGTGCTTTCGGCATCACCGTTTCCCAAACAGGGTTCGCGGGCGCGTTTGGTGGCGGAGTGCAATGGAAAGTGGCGCGAAGGTGGTCTGTGCGTGCTTCTGCTGATTATGTGTTTGCACGCCATGCGATACCGACCCTGGCCTCATTTACTGAGAACAATTTTCGCGTAGGAGCTGGCGTGGTTTACAGCTTTGGAGGTAGGCAAAATGCGACGTCCGCTCAACAACCATCGCTACCACTGGCGCGCGTTGCGGTAGAAGGTATCGCCATTCCTAGCCTAGGGGTGAAAGCAGGAACTCGGGACAATGGGGCGCAGATTCTTGAAGTTGAACCCAGTGGAGTGGCTGATTTGGCCGGATTGCATGTGACTGACGTGATCAACGCCGTGGACCAGATACCGATCAGATCAGCGCCTGAACTCGCAGCGGAATTGTCACGTCGTGAGCCAGGCTCGCAAATAAAGCTTGGGTTTCTGTTCAAGAGTTCCGTTGCCCAGTATCAAACGGAAAAGATAGTTATTCTGGGGCAAAACCGTTGATATTCCGGCAACTGTTTCGGAATTGGCATTGCGAGCCATTTTCGTCGTTTCTGGATTGTTCAACGCACGGAACCCATCGTCACAGATAGCGCTCAAGCGAAAGGCGTAATTCATGAAGGCCGCGGCTGTCTCAGTCATAGTTCTATTCTCACTCCTCTCGCTAGTTTATTTAAAGCGAGAATGGGACCTTTCCAGACGGCAAGTAATCACCGATTCGTCTAAGCCAAGCCAATCTTCGCGAGCATCCCCTCAGACTCCGACCGCGAGTTCCGCAACCGGTCCTGCCTATATTGAACTTCCTTTAAATCCAGCAGCTACTAGTGTCGGAGTCGGCTTCCGAGGTCATGACATCAAGAGAATTTACTCAAGTCTCCTAGATGCCGAATCCAAACAATACAAAAACGAATTTGAGACGACCCCCCAGTTTCGAGAGCGCATGAAGCAGCTTGCTGGCGCACCCTTTTTTGGCGGGCTCAGCCGTACCAGCATTTATGCTTTCGCAGTCGAAACGACGGCGATGGACTATGACGCAGACAGGGAATCACTGATGGTGAAAGTTGGAATAGACAAGGACATGTTGCCTGCCAGAGCTTTTCACGACGGGTACATGTCAATTTTCTCGTGGGGCAAAACGTTCCCAGGATCGTCTTATCTGGGTACCAATGCTTTCGGCGTCACCACCCCCCTGGAAGTCAGTACATCTGTCCTCTACTACATCGCCTTCCGCCATTCAGTCGTACCTGTTCAAAGCCATGGCTTTGTGTTTCGAGGCTACCGCACTGTACTCAGGGATTACATTTTTAGGATTCATGTGGCGAGTTCGGAAGCCCGCGATGCGAAAGAAAAGCTTGCCGTGGTAGCAATTTGCCGACTAGTCCCGCCGTTTACGGATGATTTCGAACGTAAGGAGAAACCTACCATTACGAGCCCCAAAGAAGACGACTGGCGCTACAGCTACGTGTCGGTTGATATATTGGACCTTTGGCTGTATGACATCGCGACAGGTAGGATTCTTCAGAAACTCCGAGCCCCCTCCTTTAGATGATCCACCCGCAGCGTTCAATTCAGCTCAGGCTCGGCGACGTTGCTAACCTGATCGGGCGGAGGCATCCATGCCCGACGGAAGTGCTAAATACTATCAACACGAATAAACAAGTTAAGTAGAAGTCAGAGTAGATTTGTTTTTGAAAAAATGAAGTTAAGTAAAAAATTGGATTTCAGCTACCTCTGTAGACAAGATTCTTTTGGCCACTGCACAATTTTGCCGAAGATCGGCACATCGTGCCGTTGGCCACCGAAGGGATCGGCCCCCTTTCTTTCATGTTGATGCAACGAGAAAATGTCGTATTAACTGCAACGAGACTTTGTCGCCCCGTAGCATTTAAGTAACGGCCGCCAGGGCGGGGCGGCCGGAGAGGTT